>NZ_FYBV01000011.1:0-117586 GCF_900186175.1 Listeria sp. ILCC796 | reverse complement strand
ACTACCAAGATGAGGATAAATATACTATACTAACGTTAGAAGAGTTAAACGAGAAAATCATGAAAGCTTGGCAAGATAAGACGTATTACATGGACGGAAAAGTGTATTCAGGCGCGGCAGGGAGCATATTACAAGCTTCTGCGTATGTGGAGGACTGGGAAGGCCAACTAGCCGAATCCGGCATTATGTCGGCATTATCAGGCGTAGGCCTAGGCGCTGCGATAGCTCGTGGGAGTAAGACGTATAAGGGTGGTAGTGGGGCTGAAAAGGTTCCAAAGAGACCAAGTTGGCGTCAATCTGAAATTGATGCAGAATTGGATTATAAAGGGTACGATTCTCAAAAATCATTTTTAAATGGTGAAGAAGTACCTTACGGAACTAAAGGAAGCTCTCGCCCAGAGTTGTATAAGCAAGGACATAGCATAGAAGTTAAAAATTATAATGTTCAAACTAGTTCTGGACAAAATAACTTAATCAATAACGTATCTAAGCAGATAAAAGAAAGACTAACTAATTTACCAACTGGAACAAATCAAACTATCTTAATAGATGTTAGAGGTCAAAACGTAACAAATGATGCTCTGAAGTATATTAGAAGTAAAATTCTAGAAAAATCTGGTGGTAATGTAGAAATAATATTTAAGAGGTGAGTAATGTGACTGTAGGTATTAAAGTAGATTTTTTATGGTTTCCTATTGGGACTGGTGACTTCTTTCATTCATTTTTTTCAACTATATGTGTAAACTTAGAAAATATGAACTGGGGAAGCGAATTTCCTGTTGTAATGAAAGATGTATACGCTGGTTATTTATCAAAAGAAAAAATTGAAATTGCTCAAAAAGAATTGAAAGAAATTAAACTAAGATTGAGTGAAATTTCCCCTGAAAAAATTATTTGGGATGCCGAAGATCTGGATAAGATTCCGCCTTGGGGTACACATATAAGCAAGGATATTACTAATTTAGCTCAATATTTTGTAACAACTGATGGGAAAAATCTAATAAGTGTATTAGAAGACGCTATGGAAGACGCTATAAAAGAAGATGTAGATTTAGAAATAAAAGATTTATAAAATAAAAAGGCACTTTACTATCTGATTAGCGTCGGATAGTAGAGCCTTGACTAGTAAGTGCGAATTCACTAATCAAGTTCCTGATAGCTAAAGCCATCGTAAGCAGCACGAAAAGTCTCAAGAAAACTGAGAAAGCGAAGGATGCGGGGAAAGTTGTGAAGGGTGGTAGTGGGGCTAAACTATCTAAAAATATTAATATCAAAGGTTTTGAAATTAGAAATAAACATTTAAGCGGTTCTACTGCAAAGAGAGCAAGGAAATTCAATGTATCAACACCAGAGGAGGCAAACAGTATAGTCCAAGAAGCGCTTGAAAACGGAAAAGTCTATGAAATAATAGATAATGGTGTAGGGAGCCAAGGTCAAAAATCGTTTTCAGCTATCATTGATACAGGAAAAACTATAGGCGCTAAGGGAGAAACATATATAAAGATTGTTTATGATGAGTTAAATAATGTGTGGACAACTTACCCGATACCAGCGCCTTAATTGGAAGGAGGACAAAATGGAGTCCATTCAGAAAATGCTAGTTGGTTATAATGAACAACAAATTAAAAAGATTCAGGATTTCTTAATATCTGAAATTGATGAAGATACACAACAAGAAACAATTGATTTTATTAAAAGTTGTAATATGCAAAAAGTCCAAAACCATCAGGATATTCTATACGCAGGAGATAAATATGAAGGGATATTCATTGAGGGGAATCAATATTTGATAGGTTCTTCGGGAAATGAGGTTCTAATAATTGATTCAATAGGAGAAGAGCATGGAATGGGAGAAGAACAATCTAGAATCCGTATTTCTATATCAAATTTTACAGAGCTAATAAGTAGGAAGAAAGAAGTATTAGAGTGGATTAGAAGGAGTTAACGGAGAAAATGGAAGAAGAATGTAGAAAGATTGCTGAGAAAATAATCTTATTACAGTTTGGGATGATGATTATGAAAATCGAAGAATTTAAAGACGTTTTATGTAATAGTTGATGGATTCGTATAGCAAGGGGCATTGATTTAATTGTCACAATGACTAAAAAAGAGAAACAAGTCCTAAAACGGGAAATGTTTCTCTTTTTTATCCCCACATTCACTTTTCAGCAACTTTTGTCGTGGTTAAACTGCTTAAATACGCGTAAAGTAAGCCGTCTGATTTGCGGAGTGATAAATTGGTTTGCTCGTGGAATTTGTCAATGCGATATTGAATCGTGTTGCGGTGCATGAAAAGGGCTTTAGCCGTCATGCTGATGTTTCCTTGGTTTTCAAATAGGGTGGCAATCAATGGGAGCAGCGAGTCGTCTTTTTCAAAGGCAGCGTTTAGTTCTGCGGAAAGAGTGCTCGAAAGAAGTGGGCGCGCAAAATGTTTCAAGCTAGCTGATTCAACCGTTTGGACAAGCGCCTTGTCTTGCAAATCGAATAGGCGGCGCTCTTCGTTAAAGGCATCGCGCATGGACAAATGTTTTTTGTGGAACAGGCCGACGAAAAAATGTACAGGGAAATAAAAATCGGCTTCCAGCGTCGTCGCAACAGCCGCAAGTTCGTCCTCACCTAAGATTGAGCCTTCAATTTTCTCAGCGATGACACCGTACGTGCCAAGTTCGATCATTTCTGCTTTTTTGTTGAAAAAACTAAGTAAGGCTTTTTTCCACTCGGAAAATTCTTTTTTTGTGTAAGTTTCTTTCCGAATGTGGAATTGAACGAAGCGATAGCGCGAAGAACTTTCGGTTAGCGGCACCGCTTTTTGGGTGAATAAAAGGTCATACCAAAGTTGACTTTCCGCCGACTTAAAAGCCGGTTTGGGTGCATCAAAAAGCAGATTTAAAAAGGCCGCATCATTTTCTGCCACTTCATGTTTGGCAATAGTAAAATAATAAGGCTCTTCAAAGAAAGATAAGACGGTTTCATCAGTTGAAATTGGTTTTTTGGATACTTGTAAACTTGGGAATTTTTCCTTTAACTGGTAGATGTTCAAAGCGATTGCCCCCACGTGTTTTTAATTTTATTGTGACAAATTGCGTGCGACAAGTCAACCGCAAAATTAGTTGACCAGTCAACTAATTTTTGATACGCTAATTAGGCTGGTATTTAATTTTCAGAATGTAAGGAGCGGCTTCAATTGGGGGGAAACCACGAAATTGTAACGAAATCGATGTCAATCATTCACCGAGCTGAGCACACGTACAAAGAGGCGAAACTGGAGGAAACGGGTCTCCGCGTTTCGCAGCTCCGCTATTTATGGACGCTATATCAGGAAGACGGGATGTCACAAGAGCAACTGCGGCAACGGTTTATGACGGATAAGGCGAATGTAACGCGGCACATTAAACAGCTTGAGAAACTAGGTGTGATTCGGCGCGAATGTGACGCCCGCGATAAGCGAATGCAACGTGTTTTTTTGACGGAAAAAGGTCACAGCATGAAAGACTTGATTGCGGAAGTGACGGATACGTGGAGCGATATTTTAACCCAAGGCTTCTCGAAAAAAGAAAAAGATGATGTGTTGCGTCTCCTTGTGCAGATGGCGGACAATGCAACGCGTTTTGCGGAAGGGAGTTTAAAGAATGAAAGAACAAAGTAAACGGCTTGGTGTAGAGGGAATTGGCTCCCTGATGGCACGCCTTTCGATTCCTGCTTTTGTGGGCATGTTTGTGATGGGCATGTACAACATTGTTGATACGATTTTTGTTTCATATGGCGTTGGCTCAGACGGTGTTGCGGCGCTTTCGATTGCCTTCCCAGTGCAGATGATTTTAATGGCTATGGCGGCGATGTTCGGTATCGGGGGAGCCTCGATTATTTCGCGGTCGCTAGGCGCGGGCGAACAAGTTCGGGCGAATCAAATTTTCCATCAAGTCATTTGGTTGGTCATTTTGTCGAGTATTTTTATTGCCATTGTTACCTTTATTTTTATTGACCCGCTAATTACGATTTTCGGTGCACCGGCAGAAATCCACGGCATGACAAAGGACTTTCTATCACTCATTTTACTAGGCGCGGCTTTTCAGACGTTCGCGATGGCGATGAACAACATTGTTCGCTCGGAAGGAAATGCCAAAACGGCGATGCTGACGATGATTATTTCAGCGGTGCTAAATATGATTTTAAATCCGGTTTTCATTATGGGATTAGGCATGGGGGTGCGCGGTTCCGCGCTCGCAACAGTCATTGCCCAAGCCGTAGGCGCGGTTTGGCTCTTCATCTACTTTTTATCCGGAAAAAGCACGTTATCTCTTAGCGGTTTTAAATTCCGTCTGGACGGCAAACTGAGTCTGCGCATTATGGCAATTGGCTTCCCGTCTTTCATCATGATGTCCGCGGGGAGCGTTGTGACCATCGCCGTGAACTGGATGTTGCAACTTTTCGGCGGAACACTGGCGATTGCGGTTTATGGTGTCGCCAACCGAATTGCGAGCTTCGTCATCATGCCGATAAACGGTATCACACAAGGCATGCAACCCATCGTCGGCTTCAACTACGGATCGCGCCAACTTGACCGCGTTATCCGCGCCGTAAAACTGGGCATAATTGTTGCAACGTTGTTATCGCTCATCGCGTGGGGCATCGTGGAACTTTTCCCAAGTGAACTCGTGCGCATTTTTTCAAGTGAACCAGAGATGATTTCGGAGGGAACGAATGCCCTGCGGCTCATGCTTCTTGCCGCCCCAACAATTGGCTTTCAAATTGTGTGCGGTGGACTCTATCAGGCGCTAGGTCAAGCGCGCATTTCATTTGTTATTTCTCTTATGCGCCAAATCATTTGCCTTGTCCCACTACTGCTTATTTTGCCCCAATTCTTCGGGCTAATGGGCGTCTGGTACGCCTTCCCAATTGCTGACGTCATCGCCTTTTCCGTCTGCTTCTTCATCTTAACAAAAACATGGCGCCGGATGTTTAAAAATCCGGATATGGTGTGATGGGTTTAAAGAGCAAATATAGAAAATGCACAAATATATTCTGATTTTGATTGCATCACTAATAATAAAAAAGCTTTTGATATTTTATATGAATTGCAAGATAATGGCTCCATATTTTCCGACAAAGAAGCTATCTTGAAAACCTACGCTCGCATCACAGAAGAAAATAACCCCAATTAACACAGCCTAAAAACTACCGATTTCGGTAGTTTTTTTATTGGCGGAACCAGCGTTTAGTGCACATTGTTTTAGGGAATTTTAAGGTGAGGCAAGTTAAAATGACGGTGTCAATGTGGCCTGGTTATGAGGAGGGAATTTAATGGATTGGTACAAATTGCCACTTGGTGAAATTTTTGAAAAAATGAGGGCAAATGAAGCGGGACTTGCGAATTCGGAGCGCGGCAGGCGCCTCGCTGAAAATGGGTCCAATATTTTAAGCAAAGGGAAAGAGGACAGCGAACTAAAAAAGTTTTTGAAGCATTTCAATGATTTGTTAATTTATGTGCTGATTGTCGCGGGTGTTTTGAAGGGCGTCGTTGGCTCGTACATTGAAATGGTGATTATTTTCGTCGTCGTGATTATTAACGCGATTATCGGCTACTCGCAGGAACGGAAGGCGACGAACTCGCTAAATAGTTTGACGAATATGTTGAGTGAAGAAGCTACTATTCTTTCGGAAAATCAAAAAGAAATCGTTCCTGCTGAATCTTTAGTTGCCGGTGATGTCGTTTTGCTAGGCCCTGGTGATATTATCCCAGCCGATTTACGTATTATTGAGGCGTACAATTTAGTTGTGGAAGAAGCGATTTTGACGGGAGAATCAACTCCGGTCACGAAAAATAGTGATGTTATCGCTCGCAACGCGGATTTAGGTGACCGTCTGAACATGGTGTTTTCTGGCACGCTTGTTGGAAGTGGTTCTGGGAAAGGGATTGTGACGGAAACGGGCGATAATACGGAGCTCGGGAAAATCAGTCGTAATTTGAAGGAAATGGAAAATACGGAAACGCCGCTCATTAAAAAAATGAAACAGCTTAACAAGCAAGTTTTCTACATTTTATCGGCTCTGATTGTATTTTTACTTTTCTATAGTATTTTCTATCATGATTTTTCCATGAATGAACTAGTGTCGGCTCTAATCGCGCTAGCAGTATCCGCGGTGCCGGAGGGCTTGCCGGCTGTTCTTTCAATTATTTTATCCCTCGGAGTTACACGTATGGCGAAAGAAAAGGCTATCATCAAAAAGATGCCTGCGGTCGAAACGCTTGGTAGCATGAGCGTCATTTGTTCGGATAAAACGGGGACGCTGACGAAAAATGAAATGAGCGTTGTTGCGGTGATAACAAAAGATGAAGTGAGCGACCATACGGAAAAACCGATTGAACTGCGTGATGAAAGCTTGGCGTTTAGGCGGCTCGTTGAGATTGCGCTTTATTGTAACGATACGAAAATTGACTATCATGACGGAAAACGTGAAGTGATTGGGAATCCGACGGAAGGAGCGCTGTTAGAGCTTGCAAATCGCGCTAATTTGAGTCAGGAAAATCATTTGCTCTACAAAATCCCGTTTGATTCTCTTTATAAATATATGGCGGTTCTTGTTACAATTGAAGGTGAAAACTACATTTATTTGAAAGGCGCGCCAGACGTGATTTTAAATCTGGCGAAGTTTCAAGTGGAAGGCGAATCGAGTACGTCGCTTGATCTGGGCTACTGGAATGGTCGCATTAGCGAATTTGCTAGCAAAGGACAACGTGTTTTAGCGGCTGCCTACAAGAAAGTCTCAAGCGAGAAGGAACACTTGACGCACGAAGACTTACAAGACGGTATGATTTTTGCAGGATTATACGGTATTATTGACCCGCCGAAGAAGGAAGCTATCCGTGCAGTTGGCGTATGCCGTGAAGCAGGAATTAGCGTGAAAATGATTACCGGCGACCATAAAGACACTGCGATTGCGATTGCTGAGGAAATCGGCATTGAAAACTATAACAATGCTTTAGTTGGAAGTGAAATTGAAGGGCTTTCTGACGCGGAGCTGCGCAAAGTTGTGGAGGACCATGATGTGTTTGCGCGAACGACGCCAGAGCATAAACTTCGCCTCGTGACGGCGATTCAAGAAAACGGTCACATCGTTGGCATGACCGGTGACGGAGTAAATGATGCGCCGGCGCTGAAAAAAGCAGATATCGGGATTGCGATGGGGATTAAAGGCACGCAAGTTACGAAGGACGCGTCTGATATGGTGCTTGCTGACGATAATTTCGCGACCATTGTTGGAGCTGTGAAAGAAGGGCGTCGGGTTTACGACAACCTCAAAAAGACGATTTATTTCGCGCTGCCAACTGCTTTTGCGCAAGGCTTGCTCGTTGTTGTTTCCCTACTTGCCAACATGCCACTGCCGCTCACATCCGTTCAAATTTTATGGCTTAACATGGTGACAACCATTACACTTTCCTTTGCGCTAGGCTTCGAACCATACGCGAATGACCTTATGAAAAGGAAGCCTCGTGATCCGAAAGAAAATATCCTAGACAGCTATGCAATTATCCGCGTCGCCTATGTCTCCGTTTTAATCGCAGTCCTAGGTTTTGCCGTGGAAGCCTACTTGCGTGGAACAGGCGTCGATACGGCCACGATACAGACGACCTTGCTCCAAACTATCGTATTTGGTCAAGCCTTCTACATGATAAATTGCCGCGAACTAATGAAATTCCCAATTGACGGCGGCATTCTAAAAAATAATGTCCTTTGGGGCTCACTCGGCATTTTACTTGTCCTTCAAGCTATTGTGATTTACGTTCCCGTTTTCCACACTATCATGGAAACAACGTCACTAAATCTCGCGCAACTCGGAATTTCTTTACTTGCCGGCTTTGGAGTGTTTGCTATCGTAGAAATCGAGAAATTTGTTTATCGATTGGTTAAAAAATAAATTTCATAGGACTATTAAAAGAAGCTCCTCAAAATCAGCATTATCGATTTTGAGGGGTTTTTCTAATTGGAAATTTTAAAAAAGAGACATTTTTGTCCGTTTTAAAGCTATTTATTGCTAAAACGTACACAATTTATCTATATATTTCTTTAATGTTACGTGATATAATATATTTGTAATGAAAAAGAAATAAAAGAATTTTGTTTTTAATATAAAAGTACCAAAGGAGGAGCGAAGGAAATGAGAAAAAGTGTGAAGTTGGTTTATGGAGTTCTTATATTGTCAATTGGATTGGTGTTACCTACGTCAGCGTTTGCGAGTGATACGGGTAACGAACAAGTTGTAGAAGAATCTGTTCAAAGTATTTCAGAAAGCCTTGCGGCGGATGAAAACCAAGCTGTACAGGCAACAAATGAAGAGGCTAGCGCAGAAGAAACAGAAGTTGTTCAGCCAAAACAAGTGACAGAACCACTTGCTACTGCTAAAACAGATGTGGAGATTGAAATTAATACGCCCGTTACACCACTGGATTTCGTAACTGTTAAAAGTGGAGTCTCACTAAGTTATAAAACAGAGCCAGACGTCGCATCAACTGGAAATAAGTCCGTCACCATTATCGCAACTGATGGCGTTACAACAGAAGAAATTGTAGTGAATTATGAAGTATGGGATGATACACCACGCTTTGGAATGTATTACGGGGCCCCAATTTTTGATTTTGATAAATCAGATGCACTTAATATTTACGGTCAAACAGTCCCGAACGCGCTTGTGGTTGCATTCTTTAAAATCGAAAATGGCTTTGATGCAACTGCTTGGGCTGATAAGTATGGCAATTTTCATATTAAATTGAAGGAACCACTTAAAAATCATGAAGCGATTCAGGTTTCCAGCATGACCCTTTTTGATGACCAAAAAAGCGAGGTAACAGAATATATCTATACAGAAAAATTGGAAGCTCCAAAACAAACAAATAAACCAATTGTAGGAAAAGTAAAGGTTGATAAAATGACAAAAGGAACGGCTAATAATGCTACAGAAATTTTACCGAAAACAGGTGATGCCAATACTTCAAGAGGTATTATAGCAGTTGGAGCATTAACTACATTACTGGCCACTATTTACCTAAGAAAACGTGGCTAAATTGAGAAAGGCGTAAGCGATTACGCCTTTTTGTTATTTCTGAATAAAAACGATATTTTGAAAGCTTTTTCATTGAATAATAGATAAAAAATTCACCATTTGTCTATATGTTTCATAAAAGTTACATGGTATACTAAAAATGTGTATATTTGAAATAAAAATGAAACAAAGGGAAGACTTTATTTTAATGAGCACAATAAAATAAAAGGGAGATTGATTATGAAGAAAAGTGTAAAACTAGGTTATGGCGTCTTAGCTTTATCAGTAGGTCTTGCATTACCAACAGTAGCATTTGCAAGTGAAACGGATACTTCAAACGGTGAAGTTGATCAAGTATTAACAGAAGTATCTGAGCAAAATCCAGCAGATGTTATTCAATCCAATCCAGAAGAAACGGGAACAGAAGATGTAACGAAAGAACAAGTAATTGAAGCACCATCAGAAACAGCAAAAACTGAAAAACCAGCTCTACAAACAACAGATGAAGCGAACACAGCGAATTTAACAGCAACACCGCTTGCGACAGCTAAGTCTGGAGTCAAAGTTGAAGTGAATGCGACGACAACACCGGGTTATTTTGTAACAGCTGAAAATGGTGTAGCTCTTAGCTTTAAAGTGAAACCAAATGTTTCTTCTATTGGAAACAAATCAGTTGTCGTTATTGCGACAGATGGTACAACAACAGAAGAAATCACAGTAAACTATGTTGTCCAAGATACACAAAAGCCTACTATTGAGCTTATGGATGCAGATGTTTATCTTGAGTTAGGTGATGACTTCTGGTATGCGGATGATTTTGTTCTGGTTAATGACAATTCAGATGATTATGAAGTCTTCTTTGCAGATGGTCGTGAGGCACTTGACACATCTAAAGTTGGGGTGTTCAACACAGTGATTGTGGCTCGTGATGCAGCTGGAAATGAAGCGCGTGTCACGATGACATATCATGTTGTTGATCTTAATTCAGATATTAGTGAAGAAGCATCATATGCTGCTCCAAAGATGGATACAATTAAATCAACTGCAAGTGATATTTACGGAAAAACTCGTCCTTACGCATATGTCGGAGTAATAGCTGAAGATAGTGTTACGGTTCTAGGCACAAGTTATGCTGATGTGAATGGGAATTTCCATGTGCATCTTGGAACACCATTAAAGAAAAACCAAACTATCTATATCATGAGTGTAGATATGCATACTTTTGAATACAGCGATGTTGCAGAATATAGATACACTGGCACTGGTGTGGTAGTGAAGGAAGTAAATAAACCGGCTGTAACAAAAACTGTAACAGCTAAAACCGTAGTTAAAGCAAAAGATCCTGTTGTGAAAAGTTTGCCAAAAACAGGTGATACCACTACAGGCGGCGCTGTAGCAGTAGGTGCAATCGCTACATTATTGGCTGCAGTTTATTTGAGAAAACGTAGTTAAGTTGTGCGAGAGAAAAGGCTGGAACATAAATCCCAGTAACAAATAAAGCACCTGACATTTTGATTCATCAAAATGTCAGGTGCTTCTTTTTTAGACATAAAAAAACTGCCATTACAATAAAAAGTACCGAAACTTCATGTAATAAGCCAAAAATTAGCAAGCAGTGAAACTAAATAGAGTTATGTAATGAGTGCGAAAACAAGATATAGAGATATGTCATAAAAGCGACAGCGTATTTTGAAACGTTTCGATTCCGCTCACGGTTTTGAATGCATAAAAATAAGGTGGCTAACATAGACCAGACTTGTTCTGAGTAACGAATCATAAGCGAATATGTTATAATCAAAGAAAACATAGTAGGGAAGAATGATTTTATGGCAAATGGTAGTATTATCAATCTTATTACTGGCATACTGGACTCGCTACCTAATTCGGAGCAGAAAATTGGGCGGACGATTTTAGAGGATCCCAATTTTGCGGTTAAAGCTTCTGTGCAAAGCCTCGCTGAAAAGGCAAATGCAAGTGCGGCGGCGGTGATTCGCTTTTCTAAATCGCTTAACTTGGATAGTTTTCCGGAACTCAAGCGGCAGTTATCAATGGAACTCGCGTTGCCGAAAAAAGCAGGATATTATGATATTGAACCAGATGAGTCGTTTGATTCGATACGCGAAAAACTGGTTTCGAATATGATTCAAACGACACAAGATACGGCTAGTCAATTGAGAGAGGAAGCAATTGTTAGGGTTTGCGCCGAGATGGAACAAGCGGAAACAATTTATGCGTACGGCGTTGGGGCGTCATGGCTCATTGCAGAAGATATTGCGCAAAAATGGTTACGTGCTGGCAAAAATGTCTTTTTATCACAAGACCCACATGTTCTAGCAATGGCACTTTCTGCGGGCAACCCGAATAGTATTTTAATTGCGATCTCAAATAGTGGAGAAACATCAGAAGTTTTACAGCTTGCCAAGGAGGCGAAACGAAGCGGCTTGAAAGTCGTCAGTTTAACACGTTTTGGCAACAATAAACTAAAAACCATTGCGGATTTTGTGTTGGAAACATCACGCGCACCAGAAGCCGAACTACGGAGCACTGCGACAAGCTCCAGACAGGCGCAACTTTTGGTCGTTGACATTTTGTTTTATTATTTTGCCTCAAAACGCTACGAGGACATGATAACGCATATCAAAAAATCACGGGAAGCGACAAACCGCTTTCGGGAATAAAACGAGTACGCGCACACCCTTTTAACTGGATTAGAAGGGCCTTTTGCGCGAAAGGAGAATTGAATGAGCATTTATTTCTACGGCTGTGTTTCGCTTGACGGATACTTGGCAGATGCAAACAATCGCCTAGACTGGCTGCATCAAACGGGTGCTCCGGAGGAAACCAATTACGCCGAGTTTTATAGCCAAATGGACATGATGATTATGGGGAAAAAGACATACGATGAAATTGTGGGTATTGCAGGCATTGAATCGCTTTATGCGCCAACGCAAAATTACGTTTTTACCCATGAAAAAGAACTTGCTCTAAAAAGTTTTCAGCAAGTTGAGGGTAATGTGGTAGATTTTGTGCGGCGACTTCCGGTGGATAAAAACGTTTGGGTTGTCGGTGGAAACAGCATTTTGGCCCCGCTTTTGAATGAGAATATGGTGGATAAATTGTACGTCCAAGTGGCGCCTGTTTTGCTTGGGAAAGGAATCCCATTATTTACGCAAGATGAAGATGTGAAGCGCTTTAAATTGGTGGGCCTTCATCAGTATGGACAATTTGCGGAGATGGTTTTTGAGAAATAGAAACAGAGACTGATGACAAACGGCAATCTTCGTTCTCGTGTCATCAGTCTTCATGACTGTTTCTATTTAAAACGTAATTTTACTTTGCGTCCTGCTTGAATAAATGGTAAACAATCAATGTAATGGTCGTCAATTTGGCCGATTACATTGATTTTTTCGTTTGCAGGTAAATCAAATTTGGCAATATCAATTTCACCAGCGTAACGGCCGTAGTTTTGATTATCCATTGTGATGGCGCCACGTTTTCTTGGGGAAGTATTCTTCGGTGCGGGGGCTAAATTGCTAAGGGAGATGCGGCTTTCTTCAAGGCGGATTAAATCGCGGGCCTCGTCCATTCGGTTTTGGTCGCCGCGCTCTAAATGCGCACGAATTTCGGCAGGGACTTCGTCAGCTAGGATGCCAAGGAGGGACACTGTTTGGTGCTTTGAAAGCTCACGCCAAAATTCAAGATGGGTCGAATCAAGCGCGGGGTCGCCCACGTAAACATCATCGATTCCAAGGGAGAATAGTTCGAGTGTCGCCGCATATGGGGGCTTGTAGCGGTGCTTTTCAAGCGTCGGCAAGCCTTCGAAAAGCGGGTGGCGTTTCGCCGCGTCACCGGGTACAAAAGCGGAAATCCGCATCCCATTTTTCTTCAAAAACGTATTTTTCTCTTGAAAAAAAGCATCGCTAAGACCAGTTTCAGGCTTCGGGTAATAGTTGTGGAATGCTTCGATTTGTTTCATGTTGGCACCTTGTGCGTTTAGTTTGTCCAAAAGATCTTGGTCAATCGTGCTGGCATTTAAGTAAATGGCAATTTTGTGTGACATGGTGGCTACGGGGTGTGCGCCGATTCCGTAATCAATCCGCAAACCAGTGACGCCAAAGTCGCGAATTTGTTCGGCGGTTTCAAATTGCAGCCCAATTTTATGTAAAGCGTTTTCAGAAATGTCTAAAATGAGCTTCATTTGGTGTGCACGTGCGAGTTTCCCAAGTTCGGCCAGGCGTTCTCGGTAATCAATTTTGCTTTCCTCAGGGATATGTAGTGAGCTAAAAATTGTCGAAAAGCCGTTTGTGTGTGCTTGTGTAACAAATTCTGATATATTTTCGGTATCTTGTAAATAAATACTGATTCCTAACATATTTTCCCTCCGTTCTAATACGTTCAGTATACTTGTTTTGAAACAAAATTTCAAATGCATGTTTTAAAAATAAAATAAAGTATTGAAATTTTATTTCAGAACGATTATAATCAATTTGTGAGGAGTGATACTATGTTAGAAAATTTGTCTACAGAAAAACGAAATGAGAAAACGCTCAATTTAGATGAGCTTGATGTAAATGAAGTTTTGGCGATTATGAATGAAGAAGATAGTAAAGTGGCGGCGAGTATTAAGCCAGCTTTGCCTCAGATTGCTAAAATTGTAAGGGGTACCATTAATAGTTTTAATCTTGGTGGTCGCCTAATTTACATGGGTGCTGGAACGAGCGGACGCCTAGGTGTACTTGATGCTGTAGAATGTGTGCCAACGTTTGGCGTGCCGAAAGAGCAAGTGGTGGGACTAATTGCTGGCGGCGAAAAAGCGTTTGTGGAAGCGGTAGAAGGTGCTGAAGATTCTATTCAACTTGGCGAGGATGATTTGAAAGCGATTTCGCTTACGAAAAATGATATCGTTGTTGGGATTGCTGCAAGCGGAAGAACGCCGTATGTGATTGGGGGACTCGATTATGCGCGTAGTGTAGGGGCTGTTACTGCTGCGATTTCGTGTAATCAAGACGCAGCGATTTCAAAACATGCGGATATTGCGGTAGAAGTTGTACCGGGTGCGGAAGTTTTAACAGGCTCGACGCGGCTTAAAGCTGGGACGGCGCAGAAGCTTATTTTAAACATGATTTCAACGGCTGCTATGGTCGGTGTTGGGAAAGTTTACGGCAACTTGATGGTTGACGTATTGCCAACGAACGAAAAATTGGAAGAGCGTTCGAAACGTATCATTATGGAAGCGACGGAATGCACGTATGAGGAAGCAAGTGAAGTATACTTAGGAGCAGATAAACATGTGAAAACAGCGATTGTCATGCTTCTCACAAACTCAACCAAAGAAGATGCAGAACAAAAACTCGTAGCTTCGAATGGTTTTGTAAGAAAAACAATTTAGGGAGTGAGTCAGATGTCAAAAGAAGCAGAAATTGGTAAAAAGATTTTTGAAAATGTAGGTGGCATGGACAATGTATCGCGAATCGCGCACTGTATGACGCGTGTTCGCTTAGGCATTAGAAATCCGGAAGAAGTAAATCTCGAAGGTTTGAAAAAAGTACCCGGCGTTTTAGGTGTTGTAGAAGACGACACGCTTCAAATTATCGTCGGGCCGGGAGTCGTTAACAAAGTGGCTGCCGCAATGGCCGAAGATGCCGGTGTTAAAATTGGCGAAATGATTAATGAAAACTTAGACGGCGCTAAAAAATCTGGTAAAGAGTTAGTAGAAGAAAAAGCGGCAGCAACAAAAGCGAACATGAAAGCGAAACAAAATAATACGTCTGGTTTTAAACGTTTATTGAAATCGATTTCAAATATTTTTGTACCGCTAATTCCAGGTTTTGTCGGTGCCGGACTTATCGCCGGAATTGCCGCTCTTATAGCGAATAACATCGTCGCTGGTAACTTAGATGCCGGCACATGGACACAGTACGTTGATATTTTAACTGTAATTAATAAAGGTATTTTCTTTTTCTTATCTATTTATGTTGGGATAAACACAGCGAACGAGTTCGGCGGTACTCCCGTTCTAGGTGGGGGAATAGCTGGTGTGACAATGCTCTCTGGTCTTGCAGAAGGCCATGTCATTACAAATATTTTCACAGGTGACCCTGTTGTAGCAGGACAAGGCGGAATTATCGGCGTATTATTCGCCGTCTGGTTAATGTGTGTACTTGAAAAAGCATTGCGTAAAGTGATTCCGAATGCGATTGATATTATTGTGACACCGACCATCGTCTTACTCGTTATTGGTCTTATAACAATCTTCGTCATCATGCCAATTGCTGGGCTAATTTCAGAAGGATTAGTATCTAGTATCAATTGGACAATCGAAGTTGGCGGCGTATTTGCCGGATTTGTACTAGGAACATTGTTCTTGCCAATGGTCATGCTTGGTCTTCACCAAGTGTTAACCCCGATTCATGTTGAAATGATTGCTCAAACAGGTGCAACATTGCTACTTCCAATCCTTGCAATGGCAGGCGGCGGACAAGTTGGGGCATCCGTTGCACTTTGGATTCGTTGCCGCAAAAATAAACCTCTCGTTAATATGATTAAAGGGGGATTACCAGTAGGAGTTTTAGGAATTGGCGAACCCCTTATCTACGGGGTAACAGTACCACTTGGACGCCCGTTCATTACAGCCTGTCTAGGCGGCGGTATCGGCGGTGCCGTAATTGGTGCGTTTGGTAACGTAGGTGCCATCGCAATTGGACCATCAGGTGTCGCGCTTATTCCACTTATTGCAAATAATATGTGGGGAGCATATTGCATCGGCCTACTTTCAGCCTACATTGGCGGTTTCATTTTAACTTATTTCTTTGGAACGCCAAAAGATGCTATGGAAGCAGTAGAAGAATAAATTTGAAAGCCTTGCGTTCACGCCGAATCGAACGCAAGGTTTTTTTGACCAAAAAGGGTCTGGATGTTAGTTATTTGTTCACTTTTGTTGAAAAATAGGGTAAGGTAGCTTTGAGGAAATTGCATTTTAACGTCAATTTGTGTGAAAAAGGTGAGGAATATGAACAAGTTGTTAGAAGAGGCGCTAGGGGATAGAGAAAATGGTAATTTGAAGAAGTCGAATCAGTTGCTGCTAAAGTTACTTGAAACCGAGCCAGAAAATCCATACGTTTTATACCAAGTTGCTTGGAGTTTTGATGTTTTAGAAAAAGAAGAAGAGGCAATTGCTTTTTACGAAAAAGCGATTCAAAATGGCTTAAGTGGAGCAGATTTAGCTGAGGCGTATTTAGGTTTAGGCAGTACTTATCGTGCGCTAGGGAAATATGATGTCGCGGAAGAGGTCATTCGAAAGGGCAGGCAACAATTTCCAAATAACTATGCGCTCAGCGTTTTTTATGCGATGGTGCTACACAATTTAGAAAGGCATTCTGAGAGTGCGGAAATTCTGCTTCATTTATTGGCTGAAACGTCGAGTGATGAAGCCATTATTGCGTATAAAAAGGCGATTGTTTTTTATGCGGATAAACTAGATAGAGTGTGGAAATGATAATTTTTTTACGTTAAAAATTCCTTTTTGTAAAAAAATGAGTTAAAGTAAGTAGGAAAGGGGGCTTTTGTCAATGAAAGACTATCCAATTCCAGCTAGTATTATGTATAAAGCTTTGCGCTTATCCCCGTCTTCCGTCATCATCGCAGATCCTCAAATTTCTGGGACACCGTTTATTTTTGTGAATCAGTCTTTTGAAAAATTAACCGGGTACTCAAAAGAAGAAATAATTGGTAAAAACGGGGCTTATTTACAAGGAGCAGATACGAATCCTGAAGCTTTAAACCGAATTTCTGAAGCGATTAAAAATAAAGTGAGCGTTACGGAAATTGTGAAAAACTATAAAAAAAATGGTGAACCCTTCTATAATGAATTGACGATTCAACCCATTTGGGACGAAAATGAGCATCTTTATTATTTCGGCACGCAAAAAGATGTCACAGATATTGTTCGTCTGCGTGAGGAAGTTCAGCGCCATGAAGAAATTATTGAACTATTAAAACCGCCGACTATTTTATTAAGTAAACAAATTGCGATTCTTCCAGTGAGTGGATATGTTCGCGAAGAAAGTTTCGATTTATTATGTGAGAAAAGCAGTCAATGGCTGTACGATAAAGAAGTGGAAACGTTGCTGTTTGACTTTACAGGCACGCAAAAAGGTTATGATGGCTTTATTCAAGCGATTCACGCTTTTTGCAAGCAATTGCAACTTTTGGGCATTCAAGTGATTGTGACTGGACTTAATTCGGAGTTGGTGCAAGAATGGTCCTCTAATCAGGCTTGGCGCAAGGAAGTGAAATTCTATGCTACGGTTTATCAGGCGCTGCGCGAATTACAATTTGAAATGAAATAAAAGAAGCCGTCGGGATATATCCCGACGGCTTCTTTTTGTTTGGTTTATTGCTTGCGACGCAATGCGTAAACGGCTGTGCCAGTTAGGATTAGGCCGATAAGCGATGCAATTCCGACAAGGTCACCTGTTTCTGGCAGCTTGCTAGGTTTGCTTGCTGCATTTGCGCCCGTTTGGACGGTGTTTTTGTCGCCAGATGGGTTTTTGTCAGGGGTTACAGTTGGGGTGGTTCCATCTGGGCTTGGGTTTTCGGGCGTAGGTGTTATGGCGCCGTCACCAGGGTCTGTTGCTGCGGCAGCTACGGTCACGCTAAACGGTGTGCTGTAGCCAGATGTGTCTGTCACGACTACAGAAAGCGTATCGCGAGCTTTGAGGCCGAGTGCTGACACGTCAATTTGGAAGGCGCCATTTGCGTCCGCTGTCGCCGTCAAATCGTTTGCCGCACGTAGGTTTGCGTTACCGCCTTTTTGGACGGAGACAGTTGCCCCCGGAAGCGTCACGCCAGAAAAAGTTTTATCCTTTTCAGCCAAAGTGTTGAATTTTGTTGCCTTTTTTATAGCAGAAATGGCATCTTCTTCGAGTTGCGCTGCTGTTTTGTACGTCTTACGGCCTTCTTTTTCGGCTGTAATGACTTTTCCTTCTGCCGTTTGATTTTTAATGTAGTTGATAAATGTTTCGGTGTCGGGGTCAATCGCTGAAACAAGTTGCCCTTTTGTGAAAGCTTGGAACCCGTCACCCCCGCCGTAGAGGAAGTCGTTAATGATGACGGTGTATTCTTTGTTCGGGTCAAGTGGCGAGCCGTCGTCTGTTGTCGCGCTTACAACGCGGTAAGCTTGGTCTAGGTCAGCATTATCCGTGTACGTATATTTTAATCCCGAAATCTGAAGGAAATATTTTTCGCCGTTGCCATACTGCTGGTTGAGTGCTTCAAGAATGGTGGCGCCATTTAATTTGACGACTTGCAAAATATTTCCGAATGGTTGAACGGCTTGAGCCGCACCCCACGTGATTTCATTGTTGCCTGTTGTGATAAGGTCAGCGCGAATGCCGCCATTATTTGTCATCGCGAAATCGGCATCAACGCCGGCTTTTTTCGCCATGTAGCGCTGGGCATCGGTAATTAAATTGCCGAGTGCAGATTCTTTCGTATCAATTGCTGCGCCCTCCAAATTGGTTTCACGGGAAATGGTCCCGTTTGCAGTATGTCCAATTGGTTCGGTGATGGTGGACGCAATTCGGTCAGCAGCATCTTGAGTAATGGCTGCAACCGTCGCATCAGGCGTGCCCGTGCGGTAATTGTACTCGATTTTTGCGTTTGGTGTGCTAACAAAATCGCCCGTCGCCGGATCAAGTTCACCTGTTACATTTGAAAAGGCCTTGCCGTTGTTATAGCTTTGTACGATGCGTGTTTTCCCAACAACGCCGTTCGTGTATTGATGGTTATGCCCTGCGAGAACGATGTCGACTGAGTTGTTAGCATCCTTCTGGTTCACCGCTTCCATCATCGCTGCCGCGTCGCCTGACACAGTCTGATCCGTTTGATTCGTCGGATTTCCTGACGTAAGCGCTGGAACGTGAGAGAGCACGACAATCGCATTCACGCCTTGATCCCGCAATACTTTGGAATATTTTACGACTGTGTCAGCTTCGTTTAGGAAGTCGTAGTCTTTTATGTAGTCGGCTAAAACAAGATTAGGAATTTCGGTCGTCACGATGCCGATGAAGCCAACTTTTACGCCGCCAATTTCTTCAATCACATAGGGACTAAATCCTTCTGCGACTGTGTCGGTTCCCTTGTTAACCACGTTCGCGGCAACAATTTGCATGTCGCTTTTAACACGCGGATAATTTTCAACAATCGGTCCGAATTTATTAGTGGAAACGCCGTCTAAAATCCGTTTGTATTCAGGGAGCCCTTCGTCAAATTCGTGATTTCCCAGTGTGCCAATTTTGAAGTTCATTTCATTTAAAACTTTCATCGTCGGCTCATCTTGAAGTAAGCCAGAAACCGCCGGACTAGCGCCCACCATGTCTCCAGCTTGAACACGAAGCGAGTTCACAGCTGATGCGCCCGGGTTATCCGCGATAAAACTAGCTTCCGCCTTATCAAGATTGGCCGAAAGATAATCTGCGCCCCCAATTGCTGCCCCGTTCACATCTTTTGAGGTCGTATTCAGCGCCCCGTGAAAGTCATTCACGCCAAGAAGTTGAATAGGTACAGTTGTTTCTGCCGCATGGGCATTTGTAGTTGCAACTGGTAAGCTAAAACTAAGTGTTAAGCCTGCTGCGAGTAAAACGTGTGATACTTTTCTCATTATTTTTTTCACAATCATACTCTCCCTTTTCCGCACTAGGCGATTTGTAAGCGCTAACTAAAAATGCGCTTAAATTTATTTTATCAAAGCAAAATCAAACCAACAACCGTAAAATGTATCATTTACGTCAATTTTTTGTTATTTGTTTTATAAAATCAGCTTTTAGAGTAGAATAGAACCGAAAGGAAGCGATGAAGTGGAGATTTCAACGAATGAAATTGTGAAAGCCGTGCGAAATGAAAAGTATTTAGTTTACTATCAGCCCAAAGTTGAGGCCACGACTGAAAAAATCGTTGGCTTCGAAGCTTTAGTTCGCCTGCAAACAGAAAAAGGCATTTTGACCCCAATTGATTTTTTCAGAGAAGTGGCGAAGCAAAAGGCCGCAAGAACCATGCAAAATTTCGTTATAAACACTGTTATGAAACAAATTGATGCTTTTGAAGGAAAATATACGATTTCGGTCAATGTTATTTCCAGTGATGTTATCGACGATGCTTACATGGATGCGCTCTATGACCGGATTAGGCTGACCATGAAACACCCCGGGGCACTTAATCTCGAAATTGTCGAACGCACAGAAATCACCCACCTCACCGAAGCATGCCACAACTTAATGAAAATTAAGTCGCTCGGCCCAACAGTTAGCCTCGATGATTTCGGCAAAGGCTACAGCTCCCTCACCTATTTGCGCGCCTTACCAGTTGACTTCATTAAAATCGATCCAAGCTTCATCTCTCTGATTAAAACGAACGAGCGCCAGCGAATTATCATGCGTGCGATTGTCAATCTAAGCCACGACCTAGGCTGCCCAATTATCGCCGAAGGAATCGAAACCGAAGCGGAAATTGCCATTTTACGTGAAATGGGCGTCGATTATTTCCAAGGGTATTATTACGGGCGACCGATGCCAATTAAGAAGTATATGAAAAAGAACTAACCTACGATAGATTAGTTCCTAATTTTTTTCAATCTGAAGAGGTCATTTGTCCTCTTTTTTTTCTTGTGAAAGTTCATATAAGTTTTGATTAAGCATGATAATATTTCTAAAAGTTAGGATGCGATTTATAAAAGCTATCCGAACTTGTTTATATTCAGGACCATCTCGTGGAAGCGTAATATTAGTTAATAAAATATCTCCATGATTACTTTCTGACGCATCAAGAAATTCAATGTTATAGCTATCTTTAAATACAGTTGAAATTCTTTCTTTTAAACGCAAGTTAACAAGGAAGGGTAAATCAGTGGAGATTTTTATTTTAATTAAGGGTTCAAAAGAAGTTTGGGCATTTAGAAGACTAAACAGCAGACCGTATTTTGAAATCAAATAATTTTCTTCTTGAAAAAGAGAAAAATTTGTTTCTGTGCGTAGTTCTTTAATCAACTCTTGAATATTGCTTTTCAAGTGAGTTAGGATAGGGTTGCCGAAAGGAGAATCAATGATAATAGAGTAGTCATAGCCATTTAAATCTGTTGAAAAATTATGGAAGATATGTGCAAAGAGGTGATAGGAAAAGGCATTTAGTAAAAATACCTTGTGCAATTCTTCAGGCACGGGCGCAATATATTTTTGTAACTTTTCCTCAAGTTTTTCAGTAGCCCTATAGACTACGGTATTATTTTTTTTATTCTCTTCAAAATTTTTCTCAAGGAACTTAATAATTTGAATATTTTCGCTTTGAATGATAAGTAAGAAAAATAAAAATGCAATTTCCCCAGGATGGCTCTCGCTAAATGAAGCAAAAGGAGATATCAATGTTTTAAAATGAGTAAAACTTTCATTATTTTGAATTAATTCGTGCCAAGATTCCTTACACTCAATAAAATGATTATTTCTTCTCCGAATGATGCCAATTGCAAGCAAGAAAACGAGCTGTCTTTTTTGAATGGGCGTAACGTTTAAGTCTGAATGAGTGAGGATATTTTCTGCGATGTATTCCATGCGTTGTTCGCTGACCCCTTCAAATGGCCATCCTTCACCAGCGTAAATTTTCCAGAGGGCCATGTTTAAAAATAATCTAATTTGTGTTTCTTCTCCTGTTAATATTGCGTCACTCCGCGATAAATCAAGTCCAAGAGGTTGAATGGAAGTTCTGAATTTATTAAGTTGACGCCGAACAGTTGCGTCACTAACAAAGTGCTCCATAGCGAAGTTTGATGCAGAGGTATAATCTTCATTGTAAATAGCTGTAAACAAATTAAAACCAATAGTTTCTTCAACCAAAAAAATAAGAAACTTTCGAGGGTTGGCATCAGCGCGCTTAGTAACGAACCTAGCACCTTTTCCTTTTGAAAAAAAGACTTCCATATAATCTGTTCCAAAAGCTTCCATATCACTAATCAGTCGCTTAAGGATTTTTAGTGTTTGTGTAGTGTTAAGTTTTGAAAGCTCGCTAATTTCTTCAGTAGTAAACCAACGATTTTCACTTCGAAGGATTCTTAGCACAGCTAATTCACTTTCCACAGTCTGGTCGAATATCTCAATACCGATTTTCATAAATTAATCACTCCTCCCTAATATTGTGTTTACCCACTAAAAGTAGGAATGAAATGTATCTTCCTGTTTTAATTGAAATTTTGCAAAAAGCATGGTTTGAAAAATGGAAATCTGATTACGGTTTAAACATAAAGCTTGTAGAATAAACTATAGACAAACGGAAAAGAGGGTAGAGATATGTTTAAAAATTATAGTTTATTTGTACAGGAGATTCATGATATAGACAAAGATGAAATTATCATGTATGAGCTGCTTTTAAGAAAATTCGAAAAAGGAAGATGGGGATTTCCAGAAGTAATTTTCCAACAGGAATTTATGGAAACAAAGTATTCGTTTTTTGTGGAGTGGTTTCAAAATGAAGTCGAAAAAGCACTGAAAAATTTAAACTTCGCCCCAGTCTCCATAAATATCAATTCTACACAATTTTTTTATATTGAAACTTTACAAATGTTGGAACGGTTACGTAAATACTCCGATAATATAACAATTGAAATCACTGAAGATTTAATGCTAATACCTGAGCATAAACATCACCTTACATTGAAAGAAATTGATGCCTATTTATACGGCAAAATCTCCTCTTTAAAATCTATGGGATATAAGATTTTGCTGGACGATGTTAGTTGCGGCATTAATAGTCTTGAGCGAGCTACTTATTATACACCAGTTGTTGATGGATTTAAGTTTTCAGTGCGTAATCTTAAACTATCTACGGCTAAATTATTTGTAGAGGCATGGCAAAATTTTGCCGTGCAAAGCAAAAAGCAATTCATATTAGAAAATATTGAGGATTTTAGTATGTCAGAAGAATTCCAAAGCATCGGTTTGAACTTGCAGCAGGGATATTTCCTGGATAAGCCGGCCAATCTTCACGAATGTGTTTCATAAAAAGATTTTAGCATCGCTAAAATCTTTTTTTTTTACATTATTCATTCTGATGCGAGAAACCAAATTCCGTCTTTTAAAAAGCGTAATCTTGGCTCCTAATTGTATTGAAACTTTAATAGAATAACATTGATTCTATTAATATATAGGATTGTAATTGATGAAAGTTAAATTACAAAAAGGAGATGAATAATGTGAGTAAGAAAATAGCAATGATAGTGATAGCGTGTCTTGTTATGTTTTCTACGTTTCTTTCAGGGACTGGTATCGCAGCGCAGAATGATACAGAAGCTGATTTCCAGAATAAAGTGGGAAATATAGGGATTTCATTAGATGTTAATGATCCGATTGGTAGTCAAGAGCAAGTAAACTTACAAGTAACATTAAGTGCGGATGCAGGAGCGATTGTAGATGAAAATGGTCTTATTGCAGTATCGATACCTAGAGAAATATTTTCGGCAGGTGATGTGGAGGACTTACATTCAGAGGAAGGTGCCTTTGAATTTGTTAGTTTAGAAAACCCTTCAGCAAGCGATTCGGATTATATGGTAGTTTATGTTAGACCTAACCCAGAATTTAGTGAAAATGGTGCATGGTCTGCCTCGTTTAATATAGTTTTCCAAGCTCCGTTGATGAGGCCAGATACGACAATTAACCCAGAGCAAACATTTAAAGTAGAATATAATGGGCAAGAGGTTTCTAAAACAGTTTCTATTAAGCCAAGTGAAGGCGGAGAACCGTCTCCATTTGAGAAATGGTGGAAAGGGTCTGTCGATTCGAACGGTGTGGGATTACTTAATACGACGCAATCACGTTATAACACATATCATTTAGCAGTGAATCCTTTTCAGACTGCTGAATTAAACAATGTTACAGTTAATGATACAATCCCGCAAGGTTTGCAGGTGGATCCAAATCCACGATTAACAGATGGGGTTATTGCAACGGATTCATCAACTGTAGATGGTATTAGGATTATTCGTGTTAATGAGGATGATTCAAGAACATACGTAACGAGCCAATTTAAAGATAATATTTCATTTAATGCAAACACTCAAGAATTAAAAGTCACATTTAATCATGTTGGTATGGCTGACTCATATTTGATTGAATACAAAGTTAATGTCACTGAAAATCTAGATATTTATAAGAACACAGCTACGCTTACTAGTGATGAAGTCACAAAATCAGATACAGTTTTAGCTAGACTTAATGGGAATGATAATTTTAATAAAGTCCTAAATAAATCTGTGGATAAAACAGTAGTAACTAAGAACGATACAAAACTTACCTATACATTGACACTCGCTTCTATTACAGGAACAATCAAAGCAGGACAAACGTTCACGGATAAATTAGATGATCGTTTAGTGTATGTTGGGATTACGGAGAATAGTGAGATGTTTGAAATTACAGAGCAAGATAACCTCCTAACACTAACTGTAAAGGAAGATATTCCAATTGGTGAACGCCAAAGTGTAAGTTTTGAAGTTAATACCTCTGCTTTAAATCCAGGTGATAGTGTATCTAATACGGGACAAATAAATCTAAATGGAATTAATTATAATTCAAATACAGTAACCACAAAGAAAATTGATGGAACAGTCATCTTGAAGAAAGTCGGAGAAACTGGCAACCTTCTTGCAGGAGCAAAATTCAACTTGTTTAATAGCGATAATCAGCTTATCCAAACTGGTATAACAAATGAAAATGGAGAATTAACTTTTCTTGATTTATTGCCAGGAAACTATTATTTAGTTGAAACAGAGGCGCCGGATGGCTACGAGCTAGATAGTACACCTATCAATTTTGAGGTGACAAATAATAGCATTACCCCTATAGAATTACAAAAGGAAAATAAATTAATAAAAGGGGCACTTAAGGTCATTAAGCAAGACGGAGCTACTGGTGAAAAATTAAAAGGTGCAGAATTTAAACTGGAATCTGAAAGCGGAGAGGTTTATACAGGAACAACTGATGAGAATGGAGAATATCTATTTGAAAACCTCTTGCCAGGAAATTATGAATTGATAGAAACTAAAGCGCCTGATAACTATGTATTGGATGAATCTGCACATAATGTGACTATTAGTAGTGAGAAAAGTGAAACGGTTGAAATCACTATTGATAATACAGAAATGCTCGGATCCGTTCAACTAACTAAAAAAGATAGCCGGAATAAAAAAGAATTGAGTGATGTAAGCTTTAACTTAGTGGACGAACAGGGCAATGTGGTACAAGAGAACCTAGTAACAAATGAACTTGGCCAAATTTTTGTAGAGAATCTAAAGCTAGGCAAATATTCATTTATTGAAACTGAGGCAAAAGATGGATACATTTTAAATAGTGAGCCTGTTGAGTTTGAAATTACGAAAGACAATTACGATACGACAATAGAACTTATTAAGCTGAATGATGAGATGTTAGGTACAGTTCAGCTTGAGAAGCTCGATAAGGATACAAAAGAAGCATTAAGTAAAACACATTTTAAACTGTTGGATGCGGACGGAAGAGTTGTAATTAGTAATCTCGTTACAGATAATGATGGGAAAATTCAAGTTAAAAATCTGGCTCTAGGCAAATATTCATTTATTGAAACAGAGGCAAAAGATGGATATATTCTTAATAGTGAACCTGTTGATTTCGAAATTACAGAAAGTAACTATGAGACTGTTATTGAATTAGTCAAGTACAATGAAAAAGACTTAGGAACTAAAGAACCGTCTAAGCCAGGGAAACCAGATGAATCAGGGAATAATAAGCTTCCGAGCACAGGAGATTGGATTGGATTTTCAGTCATTCTTGGTGCAATCTTAATTGCCATAGCTATCCAAATTATTAAGAGAAAACGTGCGTAAAAACAGTAAGCCTGAATAAGGCTTACTGTTTTTTTATAAAAATCCCCCCTTTCTAAACTTAAAAAAAGGGGGGGGAGTAATTATTTCTTATTGATAAGGGCTTTATATTTTCGCTCATTCATTTCCATTGCTTCGTTTGTAAAATAAACATTTTCAACGCGGGTTTCAGGAAATACACGAAGCCATCGTTTAGTTATTGTTTCTTCATCAAACAAATCTTTTTCTATAATTGTTCGAGTGAAAAGGCGTTCTGGCTGGCTAGGGAGAGTGAACTGAATTTTATAAATGAATCGTTCATCCCAAGGGTTAATAAAAGTCATTTTTTTACTCCTTCTATAATATTCTTCCAGATTTTATTATAAAACAGCAAGATGTCTAGAAAATGTCAAAAAGACAATTATAGGAGTTGTTTTTTTGATTTTAGTTCAGTTTTTCTAAAGCGGAATTGATTAGAGTTAAATCACGGGGCGCTAGTTTACGATGAATAGAAACAATTTTTGAGTGGACATGATGATTTATCAATCTTTCAAGTGGAATATTCGTTAAAATCAAGTCAGCTTCTTCGTCACTTTCAACCTCAATAAAACGCAAATTAAATTTATTTACAAATGCCGCTTTTAGTTCGTGAATGATACTTTTGTTCATAATATATGACATATCTGTTTCAAGCCGCACCTTAATTTCACGTTCGAAAATATGTAAGGATGAAAATAAATTTAAAAGAAGGGCATATTTAGGTGCTAAATATTTCTTTTCAAGAAAAATAGAGTCATGACTTTCTTCGTATAATGTATCAAGTAGATAATCGATTTTATTTTTCAAATTAACTAACTTATTTTGCGTATAAGGTAAGAACTTAGAACCACTGATTCCTGTTGAAAAATTAGTTGTGAGACTTGCGAATAAATGGTCGGAAAAGGCAGTTAACGTAAATAATCTCTTTTTAGCATTGGGAATGGGGGAAAATTCAGCCTCAAACTTTTCAATGAAAAGTTTATTTGCTCGAAACAAGCGGGAGTTGTTTACATGATTGGTTCTATAATTTGATAGAAGCAAAGGTGTGATTTGGGGTGTCTTACTTTGGATAATCATCAAGAAGTAAAGAAAAGCGATTTCTCCATCGTGTAATTTAATAGTAGGTGTGAATTCTGAAATATGCTTTTTGAAGAGGGAATAGCCGCTATTGTTTGTTAGAAGCTCCTCCCAACTAGGATTAAAAGGAATATAATGCCCATTCCGGCGTCTTATAGTACCAATAGCAAGGAAATAGATAATTTGCTGCTTCTGTACAAGATTTAATTCAAGATTTATTTTTTGTAGCAGTCTAGTTACTACATATTGTAAATGTTTCTCATCAACTTGTGAGAACGGCCATGCTTTTCCCGCAAACAGTCTCCAAAATGCCATATTCATAAAGAAACGGATTTGAATTTCGTCACCAATAACATTAACTTCGCTTCGAGTAAAAGAGAGGTGATAGGGCGTAATAGCTTCACGCATCTTTGTTATCTGCCTTCTAACGGTAGTTTCGCTCAGGAAATTTTCGTACGCAAATTTTTTAGTTGAAATAAATGTCTCAGTAAAAATACTGTAAAATAGCTTGTACATCGTTGTATTTGAAGTTAAATAGATTAGAAAAAGCCCAAAATCTATATTGCTCTCTTGTATCTCAAGATAGACTCCGCGTCCTTTTGATATATGTAGTTGAATTCGATTGTTGTTAAAGTCTGCAAGATTATCTTTCAGAAGAGAGATAGATTTAAGTATTAAAGCAGGTGTTTTTTCTAACTTTGCGGCAAGCTCTTCCGTAGTAAACCACCTATCTTCCTTTCTAAGAATTTCCAATAGATTCCATTCAAGTTCGATATTCGCGTCAAATAAATCTAATCCAATTAGCATGTTAAATCCCCCTCGTGAAATATTAGCTGTATCATGTATTAAAACATAGTGAGTAAGTGGGAAAAAACAAAATTCGAGAAATAAAAAGTGCCTTTTTGTTTGTTTTGATATTTTTTTTATGGTAATGACAAAGGCTTCAAATTAGATTTATAAACCTTAGTAAAATTTTTTACGCAAAAAGTTGCTTTTAATATTTGATTTTTTGATTTTTTAGAGACTAGATTTAGAATTATACTAATAAACGTTGAGTCGCCAATTGGTTATTGCTGCAGCAAATGGAAACTCAAGCACTAAGTCATTTTACTGACTCAAAAAATAAGTTTACATCTAAGAGTTCTCAAAAAGAAAGATTCGGTAATTATTGCATCTTGACTATATAACTTCAAGACGATATATCTTGGGAGTTAATTGGACAAATGATTGCTGACAAAAAACTTACATTCAAAGGAGAAGAATTAATGAAAAAAGGTTTAATCAAAGGGACTGCAATTCTCTTAGTTGCAGGTCAAGTTATCACAACAGCATTGCCATTAGCTGCGAGCGCAGAGGAAGTTCTAGATGAAAATATCCAAGTAACAGCGGATAAAGAAGCAACAGCAAATGACGGCATTCAAGTCTCTGAAGGATCTACTAGCGAAAAAGAAACATCAGCAGAAGACAATAAAGCAACAGCTACTGAGTCAAATGAGAAAAGCCAAGCTATAAAAAATGAAGAAGCAACAGAAGAAGATGAAAATAATGCATCATCACGTTCAGCAAGTCTTTACTATGCAGCAAGCTTTGATGGAGCTAGAAACATCGGAAAAACTAGTTTAAATGGTAATTATTTAAACCTACACACAGCTGCATGGACTGCTTTTTCAGATTCATTAGCTACTGAACGTATTAGAATGCACAATGAAATCACTTTAGATCCAGCATTCTACGAATTCTTCGATAGTGACGATTGGTATGACTATTTAGTTTATGATGGTACAGAAGGTTCTGATAGTCCTCAAATGAGTTCGATTTCTAGAACAACAACGATTGATGAGGGTTGGTTACTTTGGAATCGTGAAAGATATTCAACACAAAATGTAAACTATTATATTATTGAAAGTGGTCAACTTAAAGAAGTGAAACACAACACGCAAAAGCATTACACATATTTGAATTCTTGGAAAGACAAAGAATATGATGATGCAATAGTTTACAATAAAGACAATAAAACATTAATTTACCGTACAGCAAATTATGATGGAACTTTTTCTGCTCTATGGAATACACTAGACTTAAGATTTGATATTCAAAAATGGCAACAAGATACTGGAAAACAAATTGAAAAGAAAAACAAATATAAATTCTTAGTTAAAGGTTATGAAACTAAGAAGGATAGATTATCGTCTAGTCTTTTGAGCGGTGGTTCATTACTTCCAATTAAGAGTAAAACTATCTCTTGGGATAACCGTCCAGGTGCTAACGAAGGAGATATGATTCAAACAACTCTTAATGATTTGACAACTACTTCTACAAAAGCAACTGGTACAGCTGAACCAAATGCAGATATTGAAATTAAAGTAGGCGACAAAGTTATCGGTTCTGGAAAAGTTGATAGTAATGGTAATTTCAGTATTGATATTCCTACACAAGAAGTAGGAACAGTAGTAGAAGCTGTAGCAACTTTAGGTGATCAATCATCAAGCGATACTACAATCGTTACTGAAGAAGTAGTAAATTTAGAAAAACCAACTATTGATGATTATATTGTGAATGATGGATTTGTTACAGGTACAGCTCCAGAAGGCGCAACAGAAATTTGGATTTATGATTCTGCTGATACTTCAGGAAATCCAATTAATAAAGTACCAGTTAACGAAGACGGCACATATAGTGCATATGTAAACAATAGCGATAAAATGCATAATGTAGGGAATGTATTTACGGTTGTAGCAAAAGCAGGTTCAAGTGAAAGCTCTGAAAACTCTGTTGTATTACCAAGAAAACTTGGTGCGCCAACTATCAATCCGTATCTTGTAAATGCAGGTTATGTAAAAGGTACAGCTCCAAAAGGTGCAACTACAATTACTGTATATGACCACGAAGGTAAAAAAATCCGTGAAGTTCCAGTTAATGAAGACGGAACATACTCCGTATATGTCAATGATAATGAATTAATGCATACAGTGGGTAACTATTTCACAGTTGAAGCATCTGATGGACACGGTGGAAAAGGCTCTAATCGTGATACGGTAAGAGAACGTAAAAATCTTGCAAAACCAACAATTGATCCTTATTATGTTGGGACAGGCACTGTGACAGGTACTGCTGTTGGTGCGCAATATGTAACTGCATACGACAAAGATAATCAATTCATCAAACAAGTTCCAGTGAAAGCAGACGGAACATATGCAATTTATGTGAACGACAATAAAAATATGAATGTTATTGGTAATGCCTTTAAAGTAGTTGCTAAAGATGAAAACTGGACTACAAGTGAAGCAACAAGCACAGTTTTAGGTGAAGAAGTAGTGTTGAAACCATTAGATTATACTATTGGTGAAGGCTTAGTTACAGGTAGTTATGAAGGTACTGGTGTAACGAAGATTGAGCTAATTGTCGATGGTCAACGTAGAAATGGTCAAGTAAACACTGCGGATAAAACGTTTGAAATCTGGGCACAAGACATTGTAACAAGTGTTGATCAAGATGTGTATGTTTTGACAACAGTAGGTGGCATTGAGTATAAACAAAAAGTTAATGTTATCCAAAAATCGACAATTACTGCTAAAGATTTCGTAGCAACAGCGAATGAAGGCTGTGTTATTGGTTCATTTGATGGTGGAATCCAAAAAGTAGTATTGTTCGTAGATGGCAAAGAAACACGTAACGGTCAGGTTGATCTACAAAATGGTACATTCAAAGTTTATGCGGCAGATTATACAGGGCGTAAACTTGAAGTGTCTGGACAAACTTCAAATGGTAAAGAATTAGCTCGTGCAACAGTTAAAGAAACAAAATAATTTATAATAGAATCCCTTCTTCTTTCTAAAAGAAGAAGGGAGGATATTTTTAATGAGTGAGGAAGGAATAAAATGAAAAAAGTTTTAAAATTTTTATTTACAACAATGGTAGTAGCGATGCTAGCAGTGACAGTAGTAGGATGCAGTTCTACTAATAATAGCAGTGATTCAGCAACTGATAAAACAGCTGATGCAAAAACAACTTCTACAAGCAAAAAGACTACAGAAAAAAGCGCTTCAGAATTAAATAAAACAAAAGTTATGCAAGACATTGAAATGACGCCTAAGAAATTTACTTACAAACAAGATGATACTTTTAATGAAAAAGGTAAAAAGTTAACAGTTATCGAAATGAATATCAAAAATAAAACGAACATGAGCTTTGGTGTTGGTGCAGGGGACTTCTATTTACAAACTGGAAGTGGCGATAAAATCAAGACTTACGGCTACCACGATAGCTTTGGAGAAATGATTGAAGCAGGTAAAGAATTAACTGGTAATGCATACTTTGCAATCCCTGAAAATCAAACAGATAACTATACACTAGTATATAGCCCCATCAACAATGATAATAATGTGAAAATCGAATGGAAGTTGGGCTCAGTTTCTAAATAAAAAGGGAAGGGAAAAATGAATGGTTAAAGAAAATAAAGTAATGATGTTCAGTTCGGTTCATGTTTGGAATGATACGCGGATTTTTTATAAAGAAGCACTATCTTTAGCAAAAGCTGGATTTGAAGTTGATTTCTTTGCAATTGATAATGGGATGCAATTGCAAACATATCCGGGAATTAATATTCATGTTTTACCAGAAAGCAAATCGAAATTATCACGTGTTTTTAGGTGGCGTAGGCTGTATAAAGCGGCGAAGCAATCTGATGCTAAATATTATCACATCCATGATCCCGAACTGCTCATACTTTTTCCAAAGTTAAAGAAAGTTAAACCCATGGGTTCAAAGTTCATTTATGATATGCATGAAAACTTCCCTAAAGATATTGAAACAAAAAGCTGGATACCTGCTTTTTTGAGAAAGCCTTTAAAAAAGCTGGTTTTAGGCATGGAAAAATATACCATGAGCTACTGTGATCATATCATTTTAGCTGAAGCATCTTATCGTGATGACTACGTTCATCTAGAAGAGAGGCGTGTCACTTCTGTTTATAACTTTCCGGTGTATGTTGAGCGGATAGGAAAAAAGATTGATATAAAGCCGTTTACATTGATTTATGTAGGAAGTATAACCGCTGAGCGAGGAATTTGGGAGATGTTAAAACTTATGAATGCTTTGGAAAATGGATCTCCAAGCAAGTATCGTTTGGAGTTATTGGGTCCAATAACTAAAAGTCTACAGATGGAAATTAAAGAATATTTAAAAAAATGCAATTTAGAAAAAGTAGTAACGTTGTATGGTCGAGTTCCCTATCCAGAGATTTGGAAAGCATACAGTACAGCTGATTTAGGACTATGCCTATTACATGACATTCCGAATCATAGAAATTCGATGGCAACAAAATTATATGAATATATGGCAGCTTCCTTACCGATTTTGGCTACTAATTTGCCAGACTGGGAAAGTTTTATAGAAAAACATCAATGCGGAGAAACTAGTTCACCGTTCAATATTAAAAAACTAGTGAACATTGTAGAAAAACGAGCTGAAAATAGAGAAAAATATTTGCAAGAAGGTTTGAATGGCCGTCATGCTTATGAGATGAACTATAACTGGGAGATGGAAGCGAAAAAATTATTGGTAAATGTTTATCAATATAAAGAGATGGAGAATTAAGAAAATGATACATGTAAAATCGATTAATCAGTTCTTCGACAGTTTAAAAAAATTGTGGTTCTGGTTTATTATCATCCCCCTAGTTTTAGTTGCTTTAACATTTTTAACTACGCATTTTTTAGTGAAACCTACTTATTCAACTTCTACACAATTATTAGCTACACCAGCAAATACTGAAAATGCATCTCAAACGTCAGATAATGTAAGATCCTCTATTCAGTTAGCTGATACGTATAGCACAACAATTGCGAGTAGTCGTACATTGCAAGAAGTCATTAAGATGAATAAATGGGATATCTCTACTGCGGAATTAGCAGATAAAATCACTATTAAAAGTAATACAAATTCATTGGTTTACACAATTAGTGTTACTGATGGTGATCCAAAAGTGGCTCAAAAAATTGCAAATGGTATAGCCGAAGTTGCGCAGAAAGATTTTCCAAAGCTTTTTAATGGTACTAATATCATCATCTTAGAAAAAGCTGATACAGCGCAAACCGTTACTAATGTCACTAAATATATTTTGGCAGCTGGGCTCGGTTTAGGTTTAGCCGTTGTCGTAGTTTTACTTCAAATTAGTTATGACAGTGTCATCCGCCATAAAGAAGCCTTAACGGATTTAGAAATAACTTTCCTTGGGGATATACCGTATATAGAAGGGATAGATAACTAATGTTCAACCAAAAAATTAAACTACATCCTATAAATCCAAAAGGTGACCTAAATGTTTTTAAGCCTAAAGAGAAATTATTGCTTTATAAACGGGGAGAGAAGACGTTTGAGGCCGAAAAGATTCGGGCTATTCAAGTAAGTTTACAACTCTCGTTTTTAGCTCAAAAAAAGCATAAACGCATAATGTTTACTTCTGCTAACAAAGGTGAAGGAAAGACTTTTTGTATAAGTAATATAGCCCAAGAAATAGCAAGACAAGGGAAAAAAGTACTCCTAATGGATATGGATTTGCATAGACCTCGTCTGACACGTCAACTATCATTTGATAGAAATAATGGACTGATGACGGTTATGCAAAATCCTGATTTGCTAAGCCAAAGTATTTTTGACATTGAAGATGATTTTCATTTTATGCCAACAGGTCCTTTGCCTCCTAATCCGCTTGAAATTATAAGTTCAGAGGGTTTTAGAGGGTTACTGGAAAAACTTGACGATATGTATGACATTATTTTAATTGATACACCTCCTATTCGTGTTCTAGCTGATGGCCGGATTATCGCCTCTCTCTGCGATGGTGTAGTATTCGTAGTGCGAGAGGGCGTTACGAAAATTGGAGAAATTGAAGAAATTAAAGCATATGTAGATAGTTCAGGAACGCCATTAATTGGAGCGATATTAAACGGTCACCAATATAACAAGAAAGATAAAAGCACCTATGCTTACTACTAATTTATGGAAAAATAAATTTCATTTAATGCTGTTGCTATTTATTATCGCAGCAATTGTAATTTTAGAGATTTGTATTTTCATGCCATATGGATATTTAATTTCGCTGTTATTTTTACTTGTTATTCCTGTGGTTTTCAAAATCAATTATGACAAAATAACAAATGTTTTAAGTTTTGTTATATTATTTGCTGGTTTTTTTGGGTCTTATTTAGGGATCCCCGGTAGTGAGAATATTTTTTTGTTTCGACTTCTAATTCCTGTACACTTTATCTTATTTTGTGTGACGCAAAAAAAAGATTGGCAACGATTGAAATATGTAAAATGGTTTTTTATAGCCTTTGTATTGTTTCTTTCGGGCATGACAATTACGCTGTTTTGGACACCAGATATGAGTTTAAGTATTCGGTACTTATATTTTACGTTTGAGTGGTTGTATGTCATCTTTCTCTGTGTGTATTACATTAATGATACTAAAAGGTTCCATCTGTTTAGTAACTTGTTAACAATTGTCTACATTGGTATTTTAGGTTTGGGAATCTTTGAAGTATTAACAGGAATTCATTTATCGCGTTCCGGAAGCTACTATTATGAAACTACAACCAGTCAATTTCAACCTACAGGATTTTTACTAAATACAAATGATTTTGCCTCCGAAATCACAATACTATTACCATTCGTAATTTTCACCCTCACGCGGATTAAAATGAGTTGGCTACGAATTACATCCATTGTTTTAGTGTCGTCGCTTGCACTATATCTTGTCATTATGACCTATTCACGACTTTCAATGGTAATTATTTTAGCTGAACTATTTATTTTCTTGCTTGCATGGTCGAAAGTGTGGTCACTAATAAGCATTTATGTTGGGTTAATGGCAGGGATGTTGTTACTTACATTCTCTCGCTCTGACTTTATTAGTAAGATTATATCTATCATTTCGAAAGCTTTTAATGAAAAAGGAGGGTCAACAAGCGACCGCATGGAGATGTATAAATTATCTTGGAAATTAATAAAGGAATCGAAATTCAATGGCATGGGGGCAGGGATTCTGCCAGTAAAACTAGACTATTACATGTATGGCTATGAACGGTGGGAAGACAATTATTTTTCAGCGCATAACTACTGGTTAGAGGCTTTGGCAAACGGTGGGTTGCTTACATTCATTCCTTTACTTATATTTTTCGGGCTTATTCTTTTTTATGGTGTAAAGTATATTTTAGAAAATGGCTTTAATCTAGTGGGTATTGTTGTTCTATTAGTCTTAATGAGCTTTTTCTCAGCAAGTATTGGACTCAGTAATTCAATTGATAAGCGTCACCTTAGTTTGGGAATCGGTCTTGCTATAAGCATGCTGAATATTTATTACTTTAATAAAGGAGAATCAGATTTTGGTACTAGTTAGTATTATTATGCCGGCACACAATGCAGAAGAACATATCGAGTCTTCCATAAATAGCGTCATGCTCCAAACCTATCAAAATTTTGAGTTATTAGTTATTGATGATTGTTCACAAGATCAAACAGTAAATCTTGTGAGGGGCTACCAAGACGAACGAGTGAAGGTAATTGAATTGAAAGAAAATGTTGGTGTAGCAGCCGCAAGAAACCAGGGGCTTAAACAAGCTTTAGGAAAATATGTCGCTTTTTTAGATAGTGATGACTTGTGGAAAGTTGATAAGTTGGAGAAACAAATTCAATTTATGGAAGATAGGGAACTAGCACTTAGCTATACAGCTTATGAAGTGATGGATGCTGCGGGTGAAAAGGTCACCGGGCGTGTGACTATTCCAGAGAACATTTCGTACAGACAACTACTCAAGAATACGATTATTGGTTGTCTTACGGTGATTATTGATATAGAGAAAACAGGAAAAATAGAAATGCCAAATTTAGGGGGAGCGGAAGATACTGCAACATGGCTTTCTATATTAAGAGAAGGTCATAAAGTGGCAGGACTTACAGAATCGCTTGCCTATTACCGAAAAGGTAACACCTCTTCTCTGTCAAATAACAAATTACACATGGCTAAACAAATTTGGTTAGTTTATAGAGAGAATCAAAAATTATCTTTTTTACAATCGTTAATTTATTTTCCTTGTTACGTATGGAATGGATTTTTTAAGCATTTGCGTACAGGGGGATCAGTGAAAACAATAAGATAGGAAGGGATTTCATGGCATATAAAACAGTTGAGCACTTAAGTAATTTAAAACAAAAAGAAAAAAGATTATTAGATGTATGCTTGTCACTTATTGGGCTTATAGTCTTATCACCGTTTTTCTTATTTACTGCCATACTTGTAAAATTTGATTCACCAAAAGAGAAGGTGATTTTTACTCAAACTCGAGCAGGTAAATTTGAACAACCATTTCAAATCTATAAATTCCGCTCTATGCGTAGCGATGCTATAGTTAGCCCTAAACAGAGCACTATTTATGATTGGGAGAACGGGGTTCCAGATGACTTTGTTTTTAAGTCTATTTCAGGAGATCAACCTAATGTTTCTAAAATAGGTGCGTTCATTCGTAAATTTAGTTTAGATGAACTTCCACAACTCTGGAATGTTCTAAGAGGTGAGATGAGCATAGTGGGACCAAGACCCGAAATATTGGATATAACGAAATGCTATTCTCCTAGTCAAAAGAAAAGGCTAGCAGTACAGCCAGGAATAACGGGATGGGCTCAAGTCAACGGACGCAGCAATATGAATCATGGTCAAAAGATGAAGTTAGATTATTATTATGTAGAAAAATTTAGTATGAAGCTGGATTTATTGATTATTTTTCTCACCATAAAACAGGTTCTAATTGGTAAGGACGCAGTATAAAAAATGAATAAAAAAATAACCGTTAATTATATTTTCGTTTTGCTTTATCAAACGTTACTCATTATTACACCCATATTTACCATGCCCTATGTTATCCGAGTATTACAACCAGAAAATATAGGTATAGAAGCTTATGTAGGTTCAGTAGTGCAGCTTTTTATTGCGTTTGCTTCGCTAGGCATTGGTGACTATGGAAGGAAAGAAATTGCCGCCGTTATAGATAAACGTAACCTGAAAACAGAATTTTTCAGTTTATACACAATACAATTTGTGTTTTCAACATTAGTACTAGTTGTTTATCTGGTCTTTGCGTTTTTAAGTACAAGCTATACACAATTATTTTTGATAAACAGTCTAACGATTCTGGCGTATGTATTAGATGTGACATGGTTCTTTACGGGGCAAGAAAATATGAAAAACATTATGATTCGTAATATGGTTGTCCGCATTGTGTCGATTATAGGAATTTTTATGCTAGTGAAAGAACCAGACGATTTATCAATATATATTCTTATCAATGCTTTATCTTTATTGCTGGGACAATTAGTTACGTGGATTCCACTTTTAAAACAATTACGAGGTTTCAGTATTAGCTTTCAATTAGTAAAAAAACATATTTTTCCTATATTAATTTTTGCTGTTGTTCCAATTCTAACACTCATTCCGACAGCGTTAAATAAAGTTATTCTAGGTAATGTTGCCGCTGAAGTAGATGTAGGGTTTTACAACCAATCATTCAAGCTAATTACGTTGTTCGTTGTCTTTGTAACAGCTCTTTCAACTGTAATGAGCCCGCGAATGGTTAAACAATACAATTCTAGGAGCAGAGAAAGCTTTGAAAGTTCATTTTATTTTTCTGTTCAATATGTGTCATTCAGTACTTTACCTATCGTAACAGGATTAATTGCGATAGCCCCGTCCTTTATACCTTGGTTTTTAGGTCAAGATTTTCAGGCCTCAGTCATTAATTTACAAATACTAGCTCCGAGTTTATTCTTTTCTGGCTTGGCAGGGGTTTTTGGGATTCAAGTACTTATCACTTCGGGGAAAAATAAAGCCTATACGAGTTCCGTATTAATTGCTTCTGTGTGCAGCTTTATCACGAACCTTATTTTGATTCCTCACTTGAAAAGCATAGGAACATCTATTGCTTATCTTATATTTACAATGGTGTTGTGTATACTACAGGCTTATTTTGCTAGATCATTTTTCGATGTAAAACAGACAATCAAGAAAATGAGGCCGTATGTATTGGCAAGTGGAGTTGCGTTTTTAGGAGAGATAGCCATTTCGTACTTCCGAATAGGATTAATGTATACAATGGTTTTGCAAGTTGTTGTAGGCATAGTTGTTTATGGTGCATTTTTAATTTTAAAGAAAGATTCCTTTGTTGAAAAGATAAAGCAAATTATTGTTGCGAGACAAGGAATGCGTCGATACAAAAGAAAGGAGTCTTAATATGTTTAATTTTAATAGTATCCAAAACATGCATAATCTTTTAAGGAAGAAAGAAGAACTGCTACAGGAAATATCTGGAGAAAAGATTGTTGTAGCTGGTGGAAGCAGTGTTTTATATAGTTTCAACACAGATGAAATTACTGAGGTTCTTGGGAAAGAAGTTATCAATTTTGGAGTTAATGTTGGGCTAGGATTTTCATATTTAGCCGAGTACATGGAGAAACATTTAAAAGAAGGAGATAGAGTGATTTTACCACTTGAGTTCAATCAATATACAAACCCTCCATATTATGTTTTTGGTTTCGGTATTGATATGTTTCTAGAAAAACAAATCCGTAGAAGACGAAAAAGATACAAGCAGAAATGGAAATTATTTTTACTATCTTTAAAACATGCATATAGTTCTTCAAATCCTGAAAAGATGGCTCGTCGAAAGCAAGCGAAATTTGGCAGAACAGGATGCTATCTAGAGTTAGATTCACAAATTTGTGAACCAGATAAGAAAAAACAAATTGCTTTTCCGAGCCACTATACCAGAACTGCAGCTATAGATGAAATTTTAAAGTTTATTGAAAGAATGGAAAAAAATAAAGTGAGTGTAACAATTCTGCCACCTGCTTTCTTCGCAAATGAAATTAATGAGAGCTATTTAGAACAACTCTATACGGAATTTAAAATATATTTACCAACAGGATTTAATTTTGAACTATTTCGTTTAGAGAAAGAAGAGGTATATGACTCGGTGTACCATGCTAATTCCAAAGGACAAAAGAGAGTAACAAACGCTTTAATTCACTTATTGGGAAAGGAACTAAAATGATATGTTATCCATTTTAAAAGAAAAATTTTTAAGTAAAGATGCAAAAGTTGCCATCGTGGGGCTTGGTTATGTGGGATTGCCACTTGCAATGGCTTTCTCTAGGAAAGGCTTCCAAACAATTGGGTTTGACATTAGCGAAAACAAAATTAATACCTTGCAAAAAGGTGAGTCTGATATTGCAGATATCAGTGATGAGGTGCTTAGAAAAGAATTGGCAAGCAATTTTAGTGTGACAAATGATGCCATAGCAATTAGTGCCGCGGATGCCATCATCATCTGTGTTCCTACGCCATTAACTGAAACAATGGAACCAGATATGAGTTACATTACAAATTCAATGGAAATTATTAAAGCACATGCCAAAAAAGGAGTCTTAGTATCGCTTGAAAGCACAACTTATCCAGGAACCACAAGAGAATTTATTTGCAAAACAATGGTAGATTGCGGCTTTGTTTTGGGAAAAGACTTCTTCGCTAGTTATTCCCCTGAACGTGTTGATCCAGGTAATAAAAAATATGACACATTAAACACACCTAAAGTAGTTGGTGGTGTGGACGAACCTTCAAAAGAACTTGGAGAAATCTTATATAGTCAAGTTATTGAGACGGTAGTTCCTGTTAACTCAGCGGAAGTTGCTGAAATGAGTAAGCTTCTTGAGAATACTTTCCGAAGTATCAATATTGCTTTTATTAATGAAATGGCTCTCTTAGCTGAAAAAATGGATATAGATATTTGGGAAACAATTGAGGCAGCTAGCAGTAAACCATTTGGTTTCATGAAGTTTACTCCTGGTCCTGGTATTGGAGGACATTGTATCCCTCTTGATCCTATGTATTTATCTTGGAAGGCTAAATCAAAAAATTTCTATAGTCGTTTTATCGAATTAGCTCATGAGACAAACCATCTAATGCCTGAAAAAATGGTAGAGCATGCTGCTGTTGCTTTAAATAAACACCAAAAAGCTATTAATGGGTCACGTATATTACTTGTTGGTATGGCTTACAAGGAAAATAGTAATGATTTGCGTGAATCTCCTGGATTGCATATTTACGAGGAGTTAAAAAAACAAGGTGCTCAAGTAGACTTTTGTGATCCTGAAGCGCCAGCTTTTCAAGATGTAAATGGAGACATCAAACATTCAATTAACCTAGAATATGGCACTTTTAATAACTACGATTTGGTTGTCTTATTAACCGGGCATAACATTTTTGATATGGAAGCCATTGGACAAAACAGTAGATTAATATTAGATACGAAGAATCTATTGAAAGATGGATTCGAAAATAAGAAAGTATCTTATGGAAAAATGGAAGAAAGAAAGTATTTGACCTATGAAAAATAAAAAGGTGCTGTTTTTTGTCACTGAATTTCCAACGTTATCAGAAACCTTTATTTTAAATCAAATAACAGGAGCAATTGATTTAGGCTGTGAGGTGCAAATTTTAGCCCTGAAACAGGGGAACATAGAGAAAGTGCATGCTGATGTCCAGAATTATAAATTACTAGAAAAAGTGACGTATTTGAATATTCCGAGCTCCAAAAAGGAACGGTTGAAACTAACTTTAAAAGGGATATTTACTAAACCTGCCATTGCTTTAAAAGGTTTAAACCGAAAAAGATACGGTAAAATTGTTTGGACGCTCGCACCGACTATATGCATGCAAAAAGTTCGTGCTTCAGCAGACTTAATTGTGTCCCATTACGGGAACGTCGGACTCATTGCGAGTATATTGCAAGACACCGGTTTTTTGAAGGGAGAGCAGGTGACGTTTTTCCATGGCTACGATTTAACCCGTACAATAAATCAAAAAGGTAAACAGTATTATAAATTCTTGTTCAAAACAAATACAAAATTATTACCCATAAGCATTTACTGGCGGCAACAGCTAATTAAGTTGGGCGCAAATAAAGAAAAAATTCAAGTACATCATATGGGAATTGATACTAAAACATTTGATTTTTATCCAGCAGTAGAAACTTATTCGGATGTTCGTTTGTTAATTGTTGCACGCCTTACACCTAAGAAAGGTATAGCAGATGCTATTAAAACAGTAAAAATTTTAAAAGCAAAAGGTATGGATGTTGTACTGAATATTTTAGGAGATGGCGATGAACGATTTGTATTAAAAGAGTTAGCTGAGAAATTAGATGTTATGGAGAATGTTAGATTTCATGGATTTAAGGAACAAAAGGCGGTCAAAGAGATGTTCATGCACAGTGATATTTTTCTTTTACCAAGCATTACAGCACCTGATGGCGATATGGAAGGGATACCTGTTTCGTTAATGGAAGCGATGGCACAGGGTAAACCAGTCATTTCAACAGTTCATAGCGGAATACCGGAACTCATTGATGATAAGAAATCAGGGTTCTTAGTTCCTGAAAATAGTCCTGAAGAAATTGCGAATGCTATTATTTGCTACACTGAACTTGATGAGCAAAAGAAATTAGATATGCTTACTGAGGCAAGAAAAAAAGTTGAAACTGAATTTAATATTCACATGTTAAATGAAAAACTATTTTAAAAATATGAGGTGGAAAATGGATAATTTATCACAGAAAGAGCAATTAGATATTTTAAACCAATACTTCCTATCAACCGCTGAAGCGATGGAGATATTAGCTATATCTAGACAAAGTTTTTATTCGCTTATAAATAGAAATAAAATTACAAAGATAAAAAAAGGTGGGGCAGTATTGTTTTTTAGAGATGAAATTTTAGGGAGAGCTGAGAATCAAGTTATACTCAGGAAAAAATATCGCCCTTATGACCGTAAATATTAATCAAGGAGGAGTTATTATGCAAAACACTATCTTAGTAACAGGTGGAGCAGGATTTATTGGAAGCCATTTAGTTCAAGAGTTAGTTAAAGAAAACAAAGTTGTTGTAGTGGATAATTTAAGCACAGGAAAGCTCGAAAATTTACCAAGTGAAGCTGTTTTTTGGGAAGGGGACGTATGTGATCTTCAGACTATCGAAATCTTATTTGAACAATACACTTTTGACTATGTCTATCATCTAGCTGCTATTGCAAGTGTGGCAGAAACAGTCAATCGTCCAATATCTTCTCATTATGTTAATACAGACAGTACAATTTTCTTATTAGAAGCATGTCGAAATCAAGAGGAACCAATCAAAAAATTTGTATTTGCCTCTTCGGCAGCAGTGTACGGGGCAGAACCTACTTTACCTAAAACAGAAACATCGGCCATTGATCCATTAACGCCATATGGCATAGATAAATATAGTTCGGAAAAATATGCCGTATCGTATGGGAAATTATTCAATCTCAATGTATCTGTAGCTAGATTCTTTAATGTCTATGGTCCTAGGCAAAATCCAAGCTCCCCTTATTCAGGTGTATTATCTATAATGGCGAATACAGCTATGCAACTAAAAGAAGGAGTGAAGACGAATTTTAATGTATATGGAGACGGGGAACAAGTTAGAGATTTTGTTTATGTAAAAGATGTTGTACAAGGGTTGAGACTTCTTGGGGAGAAAGAAAGTAGTAATGGTGAAGTATTCAATATTGCTTCTGGCGAAAAATATACATTAAATGAAGTTTTAGAAGTGTTTGAGAAACTGATTCATGTTGAAATTCCAAGAGAATATTATCCTGCTAGAAATGGTGATATTAAGTACTCTTTTGCCACGATTGCCAAGATTAAAACTTTAGGGTATGTACCTAAGTTCAGTATTCTACAAGGTTTGGAAGCATACTTGGATACAGAATTAAGTGTCTTAGTGTAATTAATCAGAAATGAGAATATCTTAAAAGCAATCAAATGGAGGAGAAATTTTTGAAGAAACATATATATTTTCTTGATTCTTTGAGGGGAATAGCAGCAGTAACAGTTGTCTTAGCACATTTTGCAGAAACCTATAGTACAAATCCGATTTTCAAAGAATTATTTGAACCGCTTGGAAGGAGTGCGGTGATTCTATTTTTTGTCTTAAGTGGAATCGCATTAAGTTTAAGTTTAGAAAAAATGAATGAGCTAAGATTTAGGACTTATTTTTCATATCTAATCAAACGATTTTGTAGAATTTACATCCCGTTTTTTGTCATTATTTTATTAGCAGAGGTTATTTTTGCAATCCTTCAACCAGAAGGGATTAGTGGTCTATCGGCTTGGTTCAATAATGTTGGGAGCCGGTACAATGATATGCATACAGTAGTTTCCAACTTATTGATGCTGGGACAAGATGTGGATAAAATTGATCCAGTTATTTGGTCGCTTATCATTGAGTTGCGAATTTCTATTATTTTTCCAGTGCTATACATTTTTGTGAAGAGAAATAATATTTATGTATCAATGGTGGCACTATTTGCCTCATTCTTTATAGGGCTAGCTCTTCTCATGTTGCTAAATTCTAAATTATTAATTGGAGCGACGGTATTTAATGTAGGATTCTTTATTGCTGGAATTTTATTAAGCTTACATTGGCAAAATATAATGGCGTTTAGTGCAAGAGTTAAAATTTTTCTTTTGAGTTTAGCAATAATCCTCTACTTGCATGTTAGCATATTTAATTTGCTCGGGGTTACACAGAAACAGGCTATTTCTGATGTTGTGATAGGAGTTGCTTGCGTTACAATTTTACTTCTATGTTATCAAACGGAGAGGGCGCAAAAGTATCTGGAGAACAAAGTCTTTTTATGGTTAGGAAAAATATCGTTTAGTGTATATCTAGTACATTGTGTAGTGTTCATACCAGCTATCTATATATTGACTTCTTTCGGAGTATCAATAGGGTTCATACAATTAATTAGCGTGCCATTTATTCTAGGAGTGGCGACTATTTATTATCAGCTTATTGAAAAGCAGTCCATTCATATAGGACGTTATTTGAGTAACAATCTGAAATCAGGTAAAGAAGAATATGTAGTTCATAATGGATAGCAAAAAAGGCAGCTTTGAGTGATATGCCCGCTAAGATTAGACTCTTAGGGGCATATCATTCGTAAGCAATGCCTTTTTTACTGCATCAAATTATTCGTTGCGTCTTTCACGACAACGTCATGGGCGCCGCCTTCTACGATGGAAGTCGCCGAAACGAGCGTGATTTTAGCTTTTTGCTGAAGTTCGGGAATGTTTAGGGCGCCGCAATTGCACATGGTTGAGCGGACTTTGTTCAAACTGATTTCCACGTTGTCTTTTAGCGAGCCGGCATACGGCACGTAGGAGTCTACGCCTTCTTCAAAGGACAATTTTTTGTCGCCACCCATGTCATAACGTTGCCAGTTGCGCGCGCGGTTAGCGCCTTCGCCCCAGTATTCTTTCATGTAGGTGCCGTTTAAATTGACTTTGTTAGTTGGGCTTTCATCAAAACGAGAGAAGTAGCGGCCTAGCATGATGAAGTCGGCACCCATCGCGAGCGCGAGCGTCATGTGGTAATCGTAAACGATGCCGCCGTCAGAACAAATCGGAATGTAAATGCCGGTTTCCTCGAAATATTCGTCGCGCGCTTTGGCTACATCGATTACCGCGGTTGCTTGGCCGCGGCCAATGCCTTTTTGTTCGCGCGTAATGCAGATGGAGCCGCCGCCCACACCGACTTTGACAAAATCGGCGCCAGCTTCTGCGAGAAATCTGAAGCCGTCACGGTCAACGACATTTCCAGCGCCCACTTTTACGGAATCGCCGTATTTGTCGCGGATAAAATCAAGCGTCAGTTTTTGCCATTCGGAGAAACCTTCCGAAGAATCGATACATAAAATGTCGGCGCCAGCTTCTACTAGAGCGGGCACTCTTTCCTCATAGTCGCGCGTATTAATCCCCGCACCGACCACATAACGCTTGTTTTCATCCAAAAGTTCTAGTGTATTTTCTTTGTTCGAGTCATAATCTTTGCGGAAAACGAAGTAGGCGAGGTGATTCGTTTCATCTACGAGTGGAAGGGCGTTCAGCTTGTTATCCCAAATGATGTTGTTTGCTTCTTTCAAACTCGTCGTGTGGCTTGCCGTAATTAATTTTTCAAACGGCGTCATGAAATCGCGTACGAGCTCCGTTTTGTCCATGCGCGTTACGCGGTAATCGCGGCTTGTGACAACGCCTAGTAGCTTCCCGTGAGCGGTGCCATCTTCTGTGACCGCCATCGTGGAGTGACCGCTTGCTTCTTTCAAATCCAAAACGTCCTGTAAAGTTTGGTCAGGGCGAATATTCGAATCGCTAATGACAAAACCAGCTTTGTGATTTTTGACGCGCGATACCATGCGAGCCTCACTTTCAATGGATTGTGAACCGTATATAAACGAAACGCCACCTTCTTTAGCGAGAGCAATCCCCATGTTGTCGTCTGAAACAGCTTGCATGATTGCCGAAACGAGCGGAATATTCATCGTAATCGCAGAAGTTTCTCCGCGCTTGAATTTCACAATCGGAGTCTTCAAACTCACTTCTTTCGGCACACACTCCTTAGAGGAATAGCCAGGGACAAGCAAAAATTCACTAAATGTACGAGATGGTTCGTTAAAATAAAATGCCAATGCGAACACTCCTTTAAATGATATTATAAAATACTTTAATTATTTCAAGAAGTGGGTGGAAAGTCAACGCCTAAAATAGATTTAATCAAAATGAAATGTTTTTTCCAATTGTTCGCGCAGAAAATTAAAAGAAATGCCCGCTCGGGGCATTTCTTTTAATTCGCCACTTTCACGAATTTATAACTATACGGTGATCCGAAAGCGTGTTTTTGAACGCCAGTAATCTTTTTGTTTTGCAAAACCGCCGTTTGATGTTGATAAAGAGGGAGAATGGCCGCGTCCTCGTCTAAAAGTACTTTCTCCGAAGCCACAAAAGCATTCCAGCGTTTTAACGGTTCATTCGCCAGTTCCGCATCCGTCGAACGCACAAGTTTATCATATTTCTCGCTATGGTAACTCATCGAATTGTTGTAGTAATCCGATAAAAACAAACTGCTGTACGTCCATGGGTCTTTAAAATCGGGCATCCAAGCGGCTAGAGATAAATCGTAATCGCCTGTACGCGTGAGTTCTGACGCAGCTTTTGCTGGCATCGTTTTTACTTGAATCGTAAGACCAGGCAGGCTCGTTTCAAGCTGGTCTTTCAAGAATGCAAAAATCGTTTTTGTTGTATCTTGGTCATCGCCAAGCAGCTCCAGCGTAATTTTATCCGTCCCAAGCTCAGCCTGCGCCTTCTTAAAGTAGGTTTTCGCACTCGCTAGGTCATACACTAAATGGTCTCCGCTATCCGTTCTAAAATCGGCGCCCGTTTCTGGGTTTTGGACAAAATCTTTCGGCATCAAGCCATTTGCAGGGAATGAACCATCGCCGAGGACATCATTTGTGAGCAGTTCCTTGTTGATGGCTAGGTTAAGCGCGTGCCGCAAATTGTTATTCGCAAGCGGAGTCGCTTTGCCGTCGCGCTTTTGATTGAGCTTCAAATAGCTAATGAGCGCATCTTTTTCGCTAACAAAATCGTCGCGGTCTTTAAATTGCTTCGCATATTCACCAGAAAGTGGCGCGCGATCAGCGCTATTCGTTTCATACAAATTTACCCCAGCATTAATATCTTTCGCCACATTCACGTGAATTTCATCGACCGCCACGTTTTTCTTATCCCAGTAATGGTCATTTTTCGCGTAAGTCCAGCTTTTGCTCGTGTTCCCGTCCCACTCCTTCATTACAAAAGGCCCGTTGTAGAGCGTATGCGCCGCATCAGTTCCGTATTTATCACCCGTTTTTTCAACAAAAGATTCTTTTTGGGGGAAAAATGTCTCAAATGAGAGAAGTGAAATAAAATAAGGAACCGGCTTTTTAAGCTTTATTTGCAAAGTGTGGTCGTCCACCGCAGTAGCTGCCAGTTCTGTTGGCGCAAGCTTCCCGTCATTGATTTCTGCCGCGTTTAATATCGAGTCTTTAAAAAGCGCGGCGTACCCGGGAGCCGTTTTTGGATCAACTGCGCGCTGCCACGCGTAAACAAAATCGCGCGCCGTAATGACTGACCCGTCTGACCATTTCGCATCGTCTTTTAGTTTAATCGTATAAGTCATTTGGTCGTCGCTAATTTCTGGCATTTCAGCTGCCACGCCTGGTACAAAATTATCTTTTTCATCCAATGTATATAAACCTTCAAAAACTTGATTTTGTGCGGTAAAACTCGTAAAGTCTTCTTCGTTTGTCGTATTTAGCGTCAAAAGTTCACTTGTTTCAAGAAAATTGACTTTTTTAGTCGCTGTTTCATTCGCCGAACTATTTCCGCAAGCTGCAAGCACCAAAAATGATAAAATCGAAAAAATGGCAATCCCTTTTTTTATGTGAAGCATGCGTGACCCTCCTATTTTCATATGGTTTATTAATTATAAGTATTCCGACAAGATAAGTCAACATTAGTTTCTTGAAAATGAATTTGTTTTTGTGAGAACATACATTCTATGGTATTCTGTAATAGAGTGAGGGGTGACGATGATGGAAACAGTAAGGATATCTGTTCGAAAGCTTGTTGAATTTCTGTTGAAATCAGGAAGCATTGACAGTCGTGGTATGGGCGCTGAACGCGCACAACTTGGAACAAAAGTACATCAAGAGCTGCAAAACAGTGCGGGCGAAAACTATCAAAAAGAAGTGCCACTTCAAATCGAATATGTGTATCAAGATATCCTTTTTAAAGTTGATGGCCGAGCTGACGGGATTATTGCTGAGTCAACAATTGATGAAATCAAGTCAACCTACACGCCGTTTGGGGAAATTGCAGAAGATGGTCAGGAAGTTCATTGGGCGCAGTTGATATGCTACGGTTATTTTTATGCGAAACAAGAAGAAAAAGCAACTCTCACTTTACAATTAACCTATTATCATTTAGATGAAAAACAAGTAACGCGTTTTGAACGCACGATGAGTTTTGCGGAAATGGAAGCCTTTTTTCAAGATTTAATCGCCGAATACGCGGTTTGGGCGAAACTTCGCCTTGATTTTGAAGCCAAAAGAAACGCTTCGCTACAAAAATTGCAATTTCCTTTTGAAAAATATCGTAAAGGTCAGCGTGAACTTTCCATTGCGGTCTACCGGACAATTAGCAATCAGGATAAATTGTTTTGCGAAGCTCCAACTGGAATTGGTAAAACGATGTCCACTATTTTCCCAACTTTAAAAGCAATGGGCGAGAAAAAGGTGGATAAAATTTTTTATTTAACAGCTAAAACAATTACGCGCCAAGTGGCAGAAGATGCCGTGGAAGGTTTAAGAAGGCAAGACATAAATTTGCGTACTGTCACGATTACAGCAAAAGATAAAATTTGCTTTTTAGATGAACGCCGCTGTGAACCAGCTTTTTGCCAATATGCTAATGGCTATTACAGCCGCGTAAATGATGCCATGATGGACCTCGTGCGAAATGAGCAAACTATTTCCCGGGAAATAATTGAAAAATATGGGCGCAAACATGTCGTTTGCCCGTTTGAATTATCATTAGATATCGCCATCTTTTGTGATATGATTATTTGTGACTACAACTATTTGTTTGATCCAACAGTATATTTAAGACGTTTCTTCTTAGAAAACAAAGGAAACTATGCGTTTTTGATTGATGAGGCACATAATTTAGTGGAACGTGCAAAAACCATGTATTCAGCGGAACTTTCCAAACAGCTCATTTTAAATGTGAAAAAAAGTTTATCCAAATCAGATAAAGCAATTTATACGGCGGTAAACGAATTAAATCGCGATCTCATTCAATTTCGCAAGCTGTGTGATGAAAAAACGCGTATTTTTATTCAAAAAGAACCCGCGACCGAATTTAATCAACATGTCAGTGATTTTGTGGACGCTACTAAAGAATGGCTACCTATGAATGCCGCAGCAAACAATTATGACGAAGTATTAGAATTGTTTTTTGAAGCAACACATTATCTGAAAATGACGGAGTTTTACGCTGAAAATTACAATACACTAATAGAAACTAGCCGAGATACGCGCATTAAGCAAATTTGTATTGATCCCGCAGAAATTTTACGTGGAAAAATGGATTTAGGTGTTGCCAGCATTTTGTTTTCTGGGACGTTAAATCCGTTGGGGTACTACAGTGACGTGCTTGGCGGGGAAGAAGACACAACCAAATTGACGTTTCCATCTCCTTTTTCACCCCAAAAATTAAAAATCATCTCCCCGACATTTGTTCGCACGCGCTACCATGTTCGGGCATCTAGCTACGAGCGGATTGTGGATTGCATCGCGGCGCTTCGTAAGGCAAAAGCAGGGAATTATATGATGTTTTTCCCGTCCTATGCTTATATGGAGGCTGTTTATGAAGCGTTTATCGCGCGCTTTCCTGATGTTGCGGTAATCAAACAAGCCACAAATATGGCTGAAATGGAGCGAGAAACCTTTTTAGCGGAGTTTCAAGAACAGCGCGAAATGCTAGGATTTGCGATATTAGGCGGAATTTTTTCAGAAGGTGTGGATTTAAAAGGCGCGCGTTTAATCGGCGTCGGCGTTGTCGGAGTTGGCCTCGCGCAACCGTCTGAAGAGCAAAACCTCGTGCGAGACTACTACCAAATGAAGTTGAACCAAGGCTTCTATTACGCCTATCAAATCCCCGGATTAAATAAAGTCCTTCAAGCGGCAGGGCGCGTCATTAGAAGTGAAGGGGACAAAGGTGTCGTGCTCCTACTTGATGACCGCTTTCAAGAAGCCAGATACCGAAAGGAATTCCCGGCCCACTGGCAGCATATTTGTTTTGCCACAAATCAAAATCAGTTGGAAAATGAACTAACCCATTTTTGGAAAAAACAGGAGGAAAATCATGATTAAATTAGTCGCAATCGACATTGATGGAACACTTTTAAATGATGAGCATGAAATAACAGAAGGCGTCAAAAAGGCGATTTTAGCTTTACGTGAAAAGAAGGTCAAAGTAGTTTTATGTACAGGTCGCCCGCTTTCTGGAATTGAAAAAAGCCTGAAAGAACTTGATTTGTTCCATTCAGGCGATGTAGCCATTACAATGAATGGCGCTGTTACGCTAGCGACCGAAACGCGTGAAGTCATTGTGGAAACAACACTTGAAAAAGCTGATTTGCAGCGTATCTTTTATTTTTGCGCCCCGTTTCAAGCGCATGTCACCTATTTTGATACGACTAACATGTATGTGCCGCATGAAGAAATTTCGATTTTAACTTGCCAAGATTCGCTACTCCTAAATACGGCACTTTACTACCAACCCGTTGAAAAGGCGGCAAACGACATTCAAATCCCTAAAATTATGTTACTCGACGAACCCGAAAAAATCGTTGAAGTGATGCAAAACTTACCAGCGGAGTTGAAAAACGATTATTATATCGTGCGCAGTGTCCCTTACAACCTCGAATTTCTTCATAAAAATGTTAGTAAAGGCGAGGCACTAAAAGCACTTTCGGCTAAACTTGGTATAGATGCGCGTGAAGTTTTATGTCTCGGCGATGCTGAAAATGATATCACGATGATGGAATTTGCCGGAACCGCTGTAGCGATGGGGAATGCCACACAACATGTTAAACAATTAGCGACATTCGTTACAAAATCCAACAATGAAGATGGCGTTCGGCACGCACTAGAAAAATTCATTTAAACGCACATTTTGGTTAGTGCAAATCATTTAGTATACTTGTATCTTTTAGGCAATTGCCCTTTAAACGAGGTGGATTTAATCATGAGTTTTTTTATCGGGGTAAAAGTATTGGAGTCTTCACGCAAGAAAATGGATTTCGGTGCAATGCCATTTTTCTGACGTGTAGTGATTGTGTTTTTATAGAAGGTAGCAGAATCAATGGTTGATCTGCCTTTAAACGCGAACAGTTTTTGGTAGGTTGCCAGATTTTGCAGAATGATTTTGTTATTTGTAAACGAAAAAGTTTTCACATTTCCAAAAGGGAACACATCAAAATTGCTCGGTGCAGTGTCAAGATTGAACGAATTATCGCGAATATATAGCCTTGTAACAAGTGCTCGCTCTCGTCCTGGACGCCACGTAATGGCACTAGGGCGACTTTTTTTAGTAGCCAGATTTGTGACAACAGAATTGTAAGCAAAGTCTATTGATTGCACGCTATTGTCAACGGCCAAAAATTTATTCCGAACATTCGTCGCCTGATTACTTTTGATGTTAAACGTGCCGCCTGAAATAACAATGCCCTCATCTGCCGAGTTTAGGAAAACGTTGCTATAAATGTCTGCTCGTCCAATAGTAAGCAAATAAAGCGCGTTATCAACAATTTGTTCAAAGCGATTTCCCTTTATAAGAAAAGAATTGACACCAGTACTCATCGCAACAACCGCCTGATTCACCTTGTAAAATTTGTTGTTCAAAAGCTTAAATTGATTACTAGAATTGCCTTGAATGGTTACCGAGCGGTTCAAGTCACCATCTCGATTTGAATATTCAAAACCATTGTTAATAAAATTGTTTCGCTCTATCGTTACATTTTTGGAGTTCTCAAGTAAAACCGAACTATCCGTTTTATAATACCCATATTTTTTTGAATAGCCCGTAAATGTATTGTTAGATAAATTTAAGTTTTGGACTTTCGAGAAATAAAGGCTACCTCGACCTCGTTTAGCCAAATCAAACGTAATATTTTTAATCGTAATATTTTGTTTGCCAGTTGCATATGAGATGAGGTAAGGCGTTTTATTTCGTCCCGTCCCGTTAAAATTTGCTTTAATTTCAGAACCAGCAGCATGCCCAATCAAATTCACTTGCACGTTCGTGATGGGTTTGTCCACCGTATACACAGCCTCTTTTTTACTTTTTAAATAAATCGTTCCCGTTTTCCCTGTTATAACAGATTCAAGTGGAATGGTTGACCTCGCGAACGCATTTTTGCTTGGAAATGCCGCAAAAATACAAATCGTCAGAAGACTGACAAGGAAGATCGTGACATAGAAAATCCCGTTTTTTCTCACTGAAAGCTCCTCCTTCTTTCGAATTTGAATGTGAACTATCCAACACATTCTTTAAACCATACCCGTTTTTAGGAAAGCTAGTTTAAGCGTTTTTTGAATGAAAGGCGCTGTTCTCAGGCGATTACCGCGATTTAGTAGAGCTTGTAAGGAGGATTTAAGCGAAATGAAAAAACCATGAAACATTTGCTCCATGATTTTTAAACCTTATCTTTTAGAACTTCCTTTAGCGAATGATAGGCAGGAATGTCGACGCTTTGGTTAAGCTGTATCATTTGCTGCGCCATTTTTGGGGTGATGCCTGATAAAACGAGCTCGATGCCAAGTAGTTTTAAAACGCTAGCTAGGTTAAACAGCATTTTGACGAGTGTAGATTCGAAAGTGGTGATGGCCGATAAATCGATGCATAAGTAATCAACATTTAGCTGGCTACAACGCGTTGTTGTGGTTTCCATCAACTGTTCAGCACGTTCATGGTCGACGCGGCCAACTAAAGGTAAGATGGCGATATGGTCGGTAATGGAAATAATCGGCGTGCTAATTTCTGCAATTAAATGTTGTTGCGCGTTTAGGTGTTGCATGATTTGTGTGAAATATAAGTCGGTGAATTGTTCGTTAATCGCATCAAAGGCAAAGTTTATCGATTGAATTGCTTCTGAGTATTGCGCTTTCGAAATCGAATCGGTGGCAATCGCAAATTTTCCCGTCCATTTTAGAAATTGATACCGCAGTTTATCCAACGTCATAAGCACTTCGGGTAGTGGAACTTCGTTTTCCATGCGACGCTTGTACATGTGGTCGAGCCATTTTGTAAGCGAATTTTCGAATTGGCTTTTATCCGGATTAAAAAAATCAATAATCAAATTGGCAGTTTGTTTACTATCTGCGCGTAATTCCTCTTTGTAAAGCGGTTCGTACACGAAACTTGTGTACGGTTTTTTCATGGAGTAGATGGAATCAAGCCAGTCGGAAATCATATCAGCAGTGTGCGTGCGCAAAAAATCAATAATTCCTTTTTGCGATTCTTGCATAGGTGATGCCCCCTTTGAATAGCCGCTTTTCTTCTTCCTTATTCTATTCCGAAAATAGTGTCTTGTCTATCGTATTTGGGAAAAATTTAACTTTTTTTAGGAAAATAAAAAAATCACGCGAATTTTTGTCTGTCATGTTATAATAGGAAAGAATGAACTTGAAAGGGAGTTTTTTGTGGGACTACAAGAGGAATTACGCACTTTGCAGCCTGTTGTTATGGATCTTTTTACGCAATCAGTAGCCTCTAACCGCTTGTCGCATGGCTACTTATTTGCTGGGGCAAGAGGCACTGGAAAAAAACAAATGGCGCTTTGGCTCGCAAAAAGTTTATTTTGTTTAGAGCAGACAAAAGAGTCACTTGTTTGCGGGAAATGTGTCAATTGTACCCGAATCGAAAATCATAACCATCCAGACGTTCACTTTTTAAAACCTGACGGATTAAGCATTAAAATCGACCAAGTTCGTGAGCTGAAAATGGAGCTTACGAAACGAGGTATGGAATCCGACAAGAAAGTACTTATTATTGAAGAAGCCGATAAAATGACGCTTCAATCGGCAAACAGTCTTCTTAAATTTATTGAAGAACCAGAGCCGGGCATGCTCCTTTTATTTTTAACCGAAAATCAAAGCCAAATTTTACCGACAATTGCTTCGCGTTTGCAGCCCGTCCAATTTAAAGAATTGAACTTTAATCAGCTGGTCGAGCGACTTGTTGCTACGGGAATTGCGGAACAGAAAGCACGAATATACGCAAGTTTAACCGGAAGTATCGACGAAGCCATGCACTTTGAAGAAGATGAATTTTTCGCAGATGCAAGAAGTGCCGCCGTAAAATTATATGAAGGTTTGTATCATTCGGGCCCAAATCCACTTATTTTTATTCAGGAAACATGGATGCCGTTATTTAAGGAAAAAGAGAATCTTAAAATCGGGCTAGATTTGTTCATGCTTCTGCTCCGGGATGTGCTACATATGGCGCTTTCTCCGGAATATCAACTGATTTGTGTGGGACAAAAAGACATGCTGAAAAACGATGCACTTAAATTTTCGTTAACGAAAATTACCCGTGATATCGAACTAATTTTGAGTTCTAAAACAAAACTGGATTCAAATATGAATCCGCAACTTTTAATGGAGCAACTTGTATTAAAAGTTCAGGGAGGTCATTCAATTGATTAAAATTGTTGGTGTCAGATTTAAAGACGCTGGTAAAATATACTATTTTTCGCCTGGCGATTTAGACATTGCTGAGGATCAGGGCGTTATTGTAGAAAATGCGCAGGGGATTGAATTTGGGCGCGCCGTCATTGAACCTAGGTTTGTCGACGAAGAAGATGTGGTCTTACCACTTAAAAATGTTGTGCGAATCGCAACGAAGGCAGACTATAAATGCGTAGCAGAAAACCGTGAATCTTGTAGTGAAGCGCTCAGTCTTTGCGCAGAAAAAATTATGGAACACAAAATTGATATGAACCTAGTCGATGTTGATTATACGTTTGACCGAAATAAAATCATTTTTTATTTTACAGCAGAAGGTCGTGTGGATTTCCGTGAGCTCGTGAAAGATCTAGCTTCCGTATTCAGAACACGTATCGAGTTGCGGCAAATTGGTGTGCGAGATGAAGCCAAATTGCTTGGCGGAATCGGACCATGTGGACGCATGCTTTGTTGTTCCACTTTCCTAGGTGATTTCGAACCCGTATCAATTAAAATGGCGAAAGACCAAAATTTATCGCTTAACCCTACAAAAATTTCAGGTTTATGTGGACGCTTAATGTGCTGTTTGAAATATGAAAACGATGAATATGAAGTTGCAAAACGAGAAATGCCAGATGTCGGAACGGTCATCACAACGCCAGAAGGAACTGAAGCGAAAGTAACAGGCATCAACTTGTTACAACGTCTTTTGCAGGTACGCATGCCTGAAGAAGAAACGATTCTTGAATACGCATTAGATGAAATCCGTCCGTTTAACTCATTTCTAGCAAAGTCTTGAGGTGAAAATAATGGAGAAAAAAGCACTTTTTGATTCAGTAAGCAACATGGAAGAACAAATTGGTGAGCTTTATCAACAGCTTGGCGAACTCAAAACGAGCTTAGCCCAAATGATTGAAGAAAATAACCGCCTAGAATTCGAAAATGATCTTTTGCGAAAGCGCCAAGGAGAGTCGAGCGAAAAATTGCAAGACTTACATGAAAAAGGCGTCATGGCAAAAGAACGCAAAGAAGCGATGCAACAAATGATTGAACAAAACGCCGGCCACGAAAATTTAGTGAAGCTTTATAAAGAAGGTTTTCACGTCTGCAACGTTCACTTCGGCAGCCCGCGCGGCAATGACGAAGATTGCTTGTTTTGCCTATCATTATTAAATAAAAAGTAAACATGGCCTTTCTCTCGGAAAACGGGGAGAGGCCTTTTCTAAGGAGATGAAACGATTGTTAAGAGATGACGAACGACTTGATTATTTACTTGCAGAAGAAATGCGGATTATTCAGAGTCCATCTGTCTTTTCGTTTTCTCTTGACGCCGTTTTGCTAGCCCATTTTACATACATTCCCCGAAAAAAAGGCGATATCGTGGACCTTTGCAGCGGAAATGGCATTATTCCTCTCCTTCTTAGCAAGCACACGGAAGTTCCCATCACGGCTGTTGAGATTCAACCACGACTAGCCGACATGGCGCGCCGAAGTGTTTCATACAACCAATTAGCTGCCCAAATTACCATTTTAGAAGCGGATCTTCGTGAGGTCACAAAAACGCTTGGTAAGGAAAAACATCAAATTGTGACATGCAATCCGCCGTATTTCAACACGCCCCCATCTAGCAAGGTGAACGCCAATGAGCACTATAAAATTGCGCGCCATGAAGTCATGTGTACCCTTGAAGACACCGTCCGAGTGAGCGCAGAGCTTCTCAGACAAGGCGGCAAAGCAAGCTTTGTTCACCGTCCTGACCGCCTCGTTGACATCATGGATTTTATGCGCAAATATCGCTTGGAACCAAAGCGCGTGCAATTTGTTCACCCCCACCTAGACCGCGACGCCAATATGGTTCTTGTTGAAGGGATAAAGGATGCGAAATCAGGCGTGCGCTACTTGCCACCCATTTTTGTGCACGAACAAAACGGCGACTACACCCCACTTTTAAAGGAGATTCTATATGGCGAAGGCAAGTGAACATTTTTTTTACGTATTAAAATGTAACGACGACACATTCTACGGCGGCTATACGACTGATGTTTTGCGCCGCGAAGCCGAACATAATGCCGGCATTCGCTGTAAATACACCAAAACGAGGCGTCCCGTCAAGGTTATTCACACGGAGAAATTTTTAACCAGAAGCGAGGCCACCAAAGCGGAAGCTGCGTTTAAAAAGTTGTCGCGGAAGCAGAAGGAAATTTATTTGAAGGAGGGGGAAACGGGTGAAATCACAGAAGAGTTTTGAACGAGAGGCCGGCGCGCTTTATTTGGTCCCGACACCAATTGGCAACTTGGAGGATATGACTTTCCGTGCGATTCGCATGCTTAGTGACGCCGATTTAATTGCTGCGGAGGATACGCGAAACACGATTAAACTGCTTAACCATTTTGATATCCACACAAAAATGGTGAGCTACCATCAATACAGTGAGCTTGGTCGCCAAAATGAACTGGTCAAACAAATTGCAGGCGGCATGAAAATCGCGCTCGTAAGTGACGCCGGAATGCCGTCCATTTCCGATCCCGGCCACGAACTTGTTGCGGCGTGCCTTGCCGAAAATTTGACAGTCATTCCACTCCCCGGAGCAAACGCCGCTTTAACCGCACTCATCGCGTCAGGCCTTGCCCCGCAGCCGTTTTATTTCTATGGTTTCCTGCCGCGACAAAATAAAGAGCGAAAAGAAGCACTCCTTGAACTATCCGAACGCCGCGAAACATGGATTTTATACGAATCCCCACATCGCCTCAAAGAAACGCTCAAAGCGATGGCGAAAATCACGGGTGAATCGCGCAAAATCACGCTCTGTCGCGAACTCACGAAACGCTACGAAGAATTTCTCCGCGGCACAATTTCGGAAGCACTCACTTGGGCTGAAAACGAGAACGTCCGTGGCGAATTTTGTCTAATTATCGAAGGAAACGAAAATCCCACGTCAACAACCGCCGCCTGGTGGACCAACCTAACCATTAAAGCGCACGTTGAAAGTGTGATGGCACAAAATGATCTATCCTCAAAAGAAGCAATTAAAATAGTCATGAAAGAACGCGAACTCCCAAAACGTGAAGTTTATGGGGCGTATCATGAGCTGGATCAAAAGAGTGATTGATATGGACAATTTCAAAAGAGATTAGAAAACTTGCTGTCAAGCAGCAACGTAAAAATCCCCAGCAACTCTTGATTTGCTGGGGATTTGTTTTGTGTTTATCATTCATTGAGTATGGCGTGAAACGTTTTTTCTGCCGAACTTTTTGTTTGAATCACAAGTTTTTCAACATTATTTTCCAGATAAATGACTTCAATGACCCTTCCCGGTTGGATTTGGTCGAGTGCTTCATTAAACACCGTTTTTTCAACAGTAACGAGCTTTGTTGTGTGATCTTTTAGCGCTACTTCCAGGTCTAGAGAAACGGTTACTTTGGCGTCAGACATGCTGTTTAGAGGTCGCATTCCAGTTACTGTAGCATAACTTTTGACACCCTCTCTACCAATTTTAACGGCTTCCGCATCCATGAATCCTTGTTTTATCCCGAATTCTTCAAATAAATGTTGTGTTTCATCTTGTGAAAGCGTTGGGTCGCCATTTTTAGGGAGTCCGACTTTTCGCGCATCATTTGTTACAACTTGGATTGGAGCGCCAATTTGTAAGGCTGCTAATTGTGTCAGGGGAACAATGGTTGTCACCTGTCCTTGGAAATTTTCGCCAGAGCGTTTGACGACATCTAATTGGATTTCGACTTGTGGCTGTTCGTTCACGTAAGTTCCTGTTTGGGTGAAGTTGCGAATGATGCCTAATGCGGCTTCCCCGTTTTTCACCTTTGCGCTTTTGAGTCCGAAAAGGGAAAGTAGTGTGGAACAAACGATTAATGCAATACCGCCGTAAATTCCAATTTTGAATAGAGAACTTTCAACGGTGACACTTAAGTCATCGTTACTCAAAAAGAATATATAAATCATTGTTCCGACAATTGACAGAGATCCAAGTGTTGATAATAAACGAGATAATTTTTTCATTTTTATTCTCCTAACCTTCTTTTAGTAAATAGACAATTTTTTTATACATATCTGAAGACTTTTTATATTGCCTTTTTTTCTCGGCGCAAATGCCAAGGGTTTCATATAGCGGGACTAGTCGCTCGATAATCGGGTTCTCTTCAAAATACATTATGCAGGATTCTGCTTCTTCTTCCGCGAGTTGATAGTCACCGTTTGAAATAGCAAGCATCGCTTTGTAAAATCGCAATGCATAACCTTGGTCGCTATTTTTAGGAAGTTTTTCGAGTTCTTCAATCAGTATAGCAAGCCTATCGAATTGTTTTCCTAATAAGGCGATATCGGCCCTGTAGATTTTTATTAATGTAAAAAATGTTTCTTCGACTTCTGAAGAGTGTTGTAAAAACGTATTAAAACGTTCGCTTTCTGACTCAGCCTCAACCAACTTTCCTGTTTTAATAAGCATGACGATGCGATTGTTAAAAATGGTAATGAGATAAGTTCCTTTTATTGTTAAATCCAAATGAGCTACATTTTCTTCGGCTTTCGATAGACTAATCAATGCTTCCTCGGAAAAACCTAAATAAAAATAATAGTTGCTTTGTAAAACATAAAAGCTTGGGAGATGATAATTTAAGTTCTTTAGTTGAATTTTTTGCATTGCCTCATCTAAACTCTTCTTTGCCACCTCAAATTTTCTCAGTGTAAGCAGAATTTCAACTTCTATTTTTTTTACGGCAAGCCAAGGCTCGACATCTTCCGTAAGAAGTGGGAGCAGTAACTTACAATAGCTATAGGCGAGTTCAAAATCATTTTTCGACCTAAAAACTTGGATTTTATAAAAGTAAAAAGCTTTTTTTAACGGGCTTGGAAGGTCTTTGATATCGTCGTCCGAAAACTCTTTTAAATAAAAGTTTAAATAGTTTTTATGTAAAAAAGCATAATTTTTGTTATCCCCGATTGATTGATAATAACAAGCTGCCATAAGTTTAGAAGTTAATTCAATCACAAGTGGGTTGGAACAGTTCGGAAGTGTGGTGACATATGTTTCATCAATATCAATGAAAACAATCATCTGGTTTACGATATCATTTGCGCCTTGCAATATATGGTTAGATATATCTTCGGCTTTAAGCAGATAATCTGCGGGTACCTCAAGTTTTTCAGCGAATTTAGATGCTAAATCTTCAGCGAGGATATAACGCCCTTTTAAAATATTTGAAAAATGGGGTAAAGTGATTAGTCCGCTTACAAGTTCTTTTCGTGACATCCCTTTTTTGTCGAGTAAAAAATTAATTCTTTCTTTGAGCATTGTCCTCCTCCTTGTTGAGTCATTTGCTAGCGATATGTATACTTTAACATATTAAAAAACACAAATATAGTTGCTGAAAGCAATACAAAAATATTTCTTGATAGAAGCTATGAAGCGTATTTCTTTAAATTTTGTATTGTAACAATTAACTAATTAAGACAAAATATGACGAGATTCTGCTGCAAAAGCAGAATTTTTTCAAATATAAATGCAAGGTTAGGGCTGGTTTTCGTTAAATAATACACTAATATTTATCAGGAAATAGCGTATTAATCTATAATACACTTCGAGAAATTTAATTTTTAAAATTCGACGGATGAGCGGTATACAATGCCATCCGCTTTGATACACTATATTTGGCACGAAACTTGCAATACATTAAATGGATGCTCTTCGTTAAAAAGGGAGTGCATTTAGATTTTTAAGATAGACAAAAACGGAATCACACATTAAATCTGCCTAGACATTTGACTGTCTATTTTAAACAAAATATTTCACTTAGGAGGTAAAAGAATGGTAGGAATTATCCTTGCAACCCATGGAGAGTTTGCTTCTGGCGTCTTGCAATCTGGTACGATGATTTTTGGAGAGCAAGAAAATGTTCAAGCGATTACGCTGATGCCAAATGAAGGCCCTGACGATGTAAGAGCAAAGATGGAAGCTGCGATTGCAACGTTTGATAACCAAGATCAAGTATTGATTTTAGTTGATCTTTGGGGAGGCACTCCGTTTAATCAAGCGAACAACTTGTTTGAAGCGCATGCTGATTCGTGGGCAATTGTAGCCGGTCTTAACTTACCAATGCTCATCGAAGCCTTTGCATCACGCTTCACTATGGAATCTGCGCAAGAAATTGCGGCGCATATTATTGGGAGCGGCAAAGAAGGAATTCGAGTGAAACCGGAAGAACTAGAACCAGCAGAAGCTGCACCTGTAGCAGCGGAACAAGCAGCAGGCCCGATGGCACCGGGAACTGTTGTTGGAGATGGGAAAATAAAATTTGTTTTAGCACGTGTTGACTCTCGTTTGTTACACGGACAAGTGGCAACAGCTTGGACAAAATCAACGCAACCGAATCGCATCATTGTTGTATCGGATGCTGTTTCGAAAGATGATTTGCGTAAGAAGTTAATTGAACAAGCAGCACCACCAGGCGTTAAAGCAAATGTTATTCCAGTTGACAAAATGATTGAAATCTCAAAAGATACACGTTTTGGGAATACAAAAGCACTTTTATTATTTGAAAATCCAGAAGATGTGTTAAGAGCTGTTGAAGGTGGCGTAGACATTAAGGAAGTAAATGTTGGCTCTATGGCACATTCTGTCGGCAAAGTGGTAGTAAGCAAAGTACTTTCAATGGGACCAGAAGATGTGGCAGCTTTCGATAAGCTAAAAGAAAAAGGTATTAAATTCGATGTTCGTAAAGTTCCAAACGATTCTAGCGCGAACATGGAGGACATCATCAAAAAAGCAAAAGCAGAATTAAAAGGGTAAGCGAATAAATTCAAAAATAGGAGGTACATTATGACTATTATATCAATGATTTTAGTAATAATCGTTGCATTTATAGCGGGTATTGAAGGGATTCTGGATGAATTTCAATTCCATCAACCTTTAGTAGCATGTACATTAATTGGTTTAGTAACAGGGAACTTAACTGCCTGTATCATCCTCGGTGGTACGCTTCAAATGATCGCACTTGGATGGGCAAATATCGGAGCAGCGGTTGCACCGGATGCGGCACTGGCGTCAGTAGCATCAGCAATTATTTTAGTTTTAGGTGGACAAGGTGTAGCAGGTATTCCGTCCGCAATCGCAATTGCAATTCCACTTGCAGTAGCAGGTCTTTTCTTAACAATGATCGTTCGTACTTTAGCCGTTCCAATCGTTCATATGATGGATAGAGCAGCTGAAAAAGGGCATATGCGAGAAGTTGAATGGTTACACATTTCAGCAATCTGTATGCAAGGTTTACGTATCGCAATTCCAGCAGCGGCGCTATTATTTATCCCAGCAGCCACTGTACAAAATTTCCTAGAATCAATGCCAGCATGGTTAACAGATGGTATGGCAATCGGTGGGGGAATGGTAGTAGCCGTTGGTTATGCACTTGTAATCAACATGATGGCGACAAAAGAAGTATGGCCTTTCTTCGTTATTGGTTTTGTTGTAGCAGCAATTTCCGAGTTAACATTAATCGCACTAGGTGCATTAGGTGTTGCATTAGCGCTTATTTACTTACAACTTTCTAAAATGAGCGGTGGAAACTCTAACGGCGGTGGAAAAGGTAACTCAAGTGATCCGCTCGGGGATATATTAAACGACTATTAAGCCTAAAAAAGGAGGAGAATAAAAATGGCAGAAAAAGTTGAATTAACGAAACGAGACCGCCTGAAAGTAGCATGGCGCTCTACGTTTATTCAAGGTTCTTGGAACTATGAACGTATGCAAAATGGTGGCTGGGTATTCTCAATGCTTCCAGCGATTAAAAAATTATATAAATCTAAAGATGACCGTTCTGAAGCGATGAAACGTCACTTGGAATTCTTTAACACGCACCCCTACATTGCCTCACCAATTCTCGGTGTAACGCTTGCGCTAGAAGAAGAACGCGCAAACGGAGCAGAAGTTGATGATGTTGCAATTCAAGGGGTAAAAGTTGGTATGATGGGACCGCTTGCTGGCGTTGGGGATCCGGTATTCTGGTTCACACTACGTCCAATGTTAGGCGCTTTAGGTGCTTCTCTTGCTCTTAGCGGAAACATTCTTGGCCCAATTATCTTTTTCGTTGCTTGGAATATTATTCGTTGGGGCTTCATGTGGTACACACAAGAGTTTGCTTACAAAGCAGGTTCTAAAATTACTGATGACCTTTCTGGTGGACTTCTTCAAGACATTACAAAAGGTGCTTCGATACTCGGTATGTTCGTGCTCGCCGCCCTGGTACAAAGGTGGGTAAACATTCAGTTCGCGCCAATCATCTCTAAAGTTAAACTTGATGAAGGAGCTTATATTGATTGGAACCACTTGCCAGCAGGCGCTCAAGGGATTAAAACAGCTCTTGAACAACAAAATGCCGGCTTAGCACTTTCTGAAATAAAAGTTACGACGTTACAAAATAACTTAGATAGTTTAATTCCAGGACTTGCTGCCTTAGCACTTACATTCTTATGTATGTGGTTGCTTAAGAAAAAAATCAGTCCAATTATTATCATTCTTGGCTTATTCGTAGTAGGTGTAGTTGGACACGTTATCGGACTCTTCTAAAAAGGAAACAGTTAAAGTGGTTGGTTCCCGCCAACCACTTTCTGCTTAATTTTTTGGTATAATGAATGTCAAAGTAAAAAGAAATGGAGCGGATATATTTGGTTCAGTCGATAAATACGAAGGTAGATTTAACAATAGATGCTACTGCTTTTACGGGGCTCACGGATTACGGAAAAATCATGATAGGCGATAAGGGTTTTGAATTTTTTAATTCAAGAGACGTGCGCAAGTTTATTCAAATTCCGTGGGAAGAAGTCGACCAAGTCATTGTTTCAGTTATGCTAAAAGGGAAGTGGATTCCCCGCTATGCTATTAAAACGAAGCAAAATGGCACGTACACTTTTTCTTCTAAAAAGCCAAAAGACGCCTTACGAGCAATACGCGTATACGTCGATCCGGCCAATATGACGCCCTCTATCAGCTTCTTTGATGTTGTAAAAAGTGCTTCTAAAAACATATTTCGTAAGTTTAAGAAAAAGTAATTTGAAAAAGGAGCTTGGATACCCAAGCTCCTTTTTCATGTATCAAACTGACGTTTAATTTCTGCAATCAATTGATTCGCCCCGTCTTTACTTAACGTTAGCTTGCCGTCCAAAAAATGCTTATTCTCCGAAGAAATCGTCCCCGTTACATCGCATTCAAGTCCAGCAATATACTTTTTGAAAATGATGGCATTATCATCAATAAAAATCTCCATCGGATCATGGACATTTATATTAAGTGTGCGCCTAATTTCAATTGGAATAACAACACGCCCTAAATCATCAATTTTTCGAACAATTCCAGTGGACTTCATTGGATTACACCTTCCTTTTATTCCAAATATTCTTCTAGACTTTACCCCTCTTTAAGTAAAAGTATACCTAGTGGGGCAATTTGAATAAAAATACTTGACTTTCCAAAACGACAAATGTATTATAAAGAAAAACGACAATTGTAGAAAGAGGTGCACACATGAAAAAATTGCCAGATTCTGAATTTGAAGTTATGCAAGCTGTATGGAAACTAGCAGGGGCGGTTTCAACGAACGAAATCATCGCTGAACTAGCCGACGACAAGGACTGGAAGCCACAAACCGTGTTAACTTTATTAACGCGTTTAGTGGAAAAGGAGTTTTTAGAAAGCAGCAAAAATGGGCGTGAACGTCGCTTTTCGCCGATCGTTTCGGAAGAAGAATATTTGCAAGTCGAAACGAAAAATTTTATGAAGAAACACTACAATAACTCTATCACACAGTTAGTTAATACATTATATGATGGAAAAGATTTGACACATGATGATATTAATGAATTAAAAGACTGGCTAAACAAGGAAGGATAAACAGCATGGAAAAATTTTTATCACAGCTTTTTGAGATTTCACTTGCCATGTCCCTTATAATTCTCGCTTTTATTGCCTTTAATTATTTTTTCGCAAAAAAATATGCAGCAAAGTGGCGTTATGTTATTTGGATAATCATTTTAATAGGACTTCTCATCCCTTTTCGACCAACATTCGATTTTTCACTGACGAATAATAATCCGCCGCTTGAACGTATTGAAACTGCTCAAGAAGCTTCTGTGTTAGAATCAGAAACTTCCGCGGATAATACGGTTGTAGTTCAAAGCGATGCGGAACGAAATAGCGTACTGGATATTTCAATGATTTTATTTGTTATCTGGTTAACTGGTGCGCTGCTATTTCTAGCCTACACACTCTGGAGCCACATTAAATTTTCCAGATTGGTTAAAAGATGGAGCAGTCCCGTAAGAGATGCAGCAATACTTACTGTTTTAGAACAAGAAAAAGAACGTTTGAATCTGTTACATAAAAAAGTCGCAGTTTATACGTGCAAAATGGAAATTAGTCCCATGTTCATTCATTTGCTGCGCCCAACGATTTTAATACCAAATAAAACAATTTCGGAAGATGAACTCGCTTTTATTTTCCGACATGAGCTCGTCCATTTTAAACGAAAAGATCTTTGGGTGAGATACGCGATGCTTATGATAAATGCGATTTATTGGTTTAATCCGGTGATTTATTTTATGGCGAAAGCACTTCAAAATGATTGCGAAGAATCGTGTGATGAAAAAGTAGTCCGCGGGCTTGATCGCTCCGGCAGAATAGAATATGGTGAAACGATTATTGGCGTCATTGGAAGAGGAAAAACACTGAATACTAAACTATCAACGAACTTTTATGGAGGAAAAAAAACAATGAAAAAAAGACTAACAACGATTATGGATACGAGTAAGAAAAAAGTAGGAGTAGCACTATTAGTATCGGTTCTTACCATTAGTGGAATTGCAGTTTCAGGAAGCATTTGGTTAAACGGAAGTGATTCACATGCGGAAGCAGCCGCGGATATTACGGCGAGTCAAGCTAAAAAAATTGCGCTTAAGGAAACTGGCGGCGGTAAAGTCGTGAAGTATAACCTTGATACTGAAAATGGTAGAAAAGTTTATGAAATTGAAATTGTTAAAGGAAATACGAAATATAGTATAGACATCGGTGCAGCCGATTCACGCATTTATAGTTATGAAGAAAAACAAATCAATTCTGGAACGACTTCAACAAATAAAAAAGAAATTACAGCAGCAGAGGCTGAACAAATTGCCCTCAAGAAAGCTGGTGGCGGCAAAGTTACATCTTCTAAAGTAGCTGATGAAAACAATAAAAAAGTTTATGAAATTGAGATTTTAAATGGCAATGTCAAACATGATGTTGAAGTTGGCGCGCTTGATTCTAAAATTTACAAGTATGAAAAAGAAACGGTTAACACGTCTGGACAAGCAAGTCCCAAAACAGGTTCAGAAAACAATACGACAAATAAATCTACATCAGGAACAACTGGCATTTCGCTTGCACAAGCCCAACAAATCGCGCTTGCTAAAACGGGCGGTGGCCGAGTAGTTAACGCTTATACGGATTACGATGATGGACGTAAAGAGTACGATTTTAAAATTGTTAATGGCAACACGGAATATGAAGTTGAAATCGGTGCAGCTGATTCGAAAGTTTACAAGTTCGAAAAAGAAACTATCCGCACTTCAGGCAGTGGCAGTCAGGCGCAAACGAAGTCAAATGGAACGCCAAGCCAAACGGCAGAAATTTCTCTTTCTAAAGCCCAACAAATCGCGCTCGGCAGAACGGGCGGCGGGCGTGTAATCACGAGTGAGGTAGACTACGAGAATGGCCGTAAAGAATATGAATTTGAAATTGTTAAAGGAAACATGGAATATGATGTAACAGTTGGTGCGGCAGACTCTAAAATTTATAACTTTGATCAAGAGACCGTAGACGGCGACGATGACTAATCGTTAAATAGGACAGAAACCAGAAATTCTTCCGAGAAGAATCTCTGGTTTTTTTGTTGCGTGCTATCATTCGAAATAAGTATCCGTTATAATAAGAAGAAGTACAAAATTCGGGTTAAAAGGGGGAGCAAAAGTTTGAACATTTTGATTGCATTAATTCCAGCGGTTTTATGGGGGATTATGCCGCTTGTCATTACGAAGGTCGGGGGAACAGCACGCCAACAAACAATGGGAGTCACACTCGGTGCGTTCGTCTTTGCGTTAATTGTATTTGTATTCAGACAACCTGACTACACCGCTCAAACGCTTGTCGTAAGTTTTTTTACAGGGTGTTTATGGTCTGTTGGTCAAATGTTTCAGTTGCAGTCTTTTAAAGTTATCGGTGTTTCAAAGGCGATGCCGATCTCAACAGGCATGCAACTTGTAGGTACAACGCTTTGCGGCGTACTTTTATTTCATGAGTGGGACACGACGCTACGTCTCGTTCTAGGTTTTTCGGCGCTCGTTCTAATTGTTGGCGGAATTTATCTGACTTCTTATGCCGAGCATCAAACGGACGCGGATAAATCGGTTAGTCGCGGTTTAATGCTTCTAACAATTTCATCGCTTGGCTACATCGGTTATGTGGTTATCATTCAAGGGTTCCATATTAATGGTTTTGATGCAATTTTACCGCAGGCTGCTGGTATGGTGGTGTCTGCTTTTGTGATGACATACAATGGGAAAGAAAAGCGCTTCACGAAGCGGACGTGGCTTATTATGATTCCGGGCATGATTTGGGCGGGCGGAAATCTCGCAATGCTCTATGCAAACGGGCTTGTTGGCGTCGCAACTGGATTCTCTCTATCACAACTTGGCGTCGTAATCTCGACACTAGGCGGCATTTTACTTTTAGGAGAAAAGAAAACGAAAAAAGAAATGGCGTTCGTCATTGTCGGCGTAATACTCGTTGTAATCGGCGGCGTTCTAATTGGTGTCACAAAAGGTATCTAAAAATCTGCATCTGAATGTGCTATAATATAACGGAATCGTTTAGAATTTTAGGAGGGGAAAGGGTTGCCGAAAGAAAAAAATACATTTTATATTACAACGCCCATTTATTATCCAAGTGGAAAAGCGCACATCGGGCATGCGTACACAACCGTTGCAGGAGATGCGATGGCGCGTTATAAACGCTTAAAAGGATTTGACGTTTTTTACTTAACAGGCACAGACGAACACGGGCAAAAAATCCAAGCGAAAGCCGAAGAACAAGGGATTTCAGAACAAGCCTATGTGGATGAAATCGCCAGCGGTTTTAAAGGGCTGTGGGAAAAACTAGAAATTACCAATACGGATTTTATTCGCACCACTGAATCGCGCCACAAAATGGGCGTGGAGAAAATCTTCCAAAAATTAGTAGATCAAGGCGACATCTATTTAGGCGAATATGAAGGTTGGTATTCCGTATCTGATGAAGAATATTTCACAGAAACCCAGCTTGAAGAAGTTTACCGTGATGAAAACGGAAAAGTCATTGGCGGAAAAGCCCCAAGCGGGAATGAAGTGGAGCTCGTTAAAGAAGAATCCTATTTCTTCCGCATGAGCAAATACGCGGACCGTTTAGTGGACTACTACAATTCGCATCCTGAATTCATTTTGCCAGAATCACGTAAAAATGAAATGCTTAAAAATTTTATCGAACCAGGCCTTGAAGACTTAGCTGTTTCTCGCACGACGTTCGATTGGGGAATTAAAGTACCAGGGAATCCGAAACACGTGGTATACGTTTGGATTGACGCGCTTTCCAATTATATTACGGCACTCGGGTACGGCTCGAATGATGACGCGAAATTCCAGAAATACTGGCCAGCTGACGTACATATTGTCGGAAAAGAAATCGTGCGTTTCCATACAATTTACTGGCCAATCATTTTGATGGCGCTCGATTTACCGCTTCCAAAAATGATTTTCGGGCATGGCTGGATTTTGATGAAAGACGGCAAAATGTCCAAATCAAAAGGAAATGTCGTGGATCCATATATGCTCATTGACCGCTACGGACTAGATGCCGTGCGCTATTATTTGCTCCGTGAAGTCCCGTTCGGCTCAGACGGTTTATTCACCCCGGAAGATTTTGTCGACCGCATCAATTACGACCTCGCGAACGACTTGGGGAACCTTTTAAACCGCACGATTGCTATGATTAACAAATATTTTGATGGCGAAATTCCTAGCTATTCTGGGAAAATTACCGAGTTTGATGAACCGCTTCTTGCATTCAAGGACGCGGTCGTCAAAGAATATGAGGCAAACATGGACCACATGCAGTTTTCAGTTGCGCTGCGCGAACTTTGGTCTTATGTGTCACGAACGAATAAATATATCGATGAAACCGCGCCTTGGGTTTTAGCGAAAGACGAATCAAAACGGGCGGAACTAGGCAGCGTCATGGTGCATCTTGCGGAAAGCTTGCGCATCATTGCCGTATTATTAAAACCATTTTTAACAAAAGCGCCTGAATCCATCTTAGAACAACTCGGCTTAGACAAAAACCAGGATTTCGACTCACTTGTTGGCTTTGGCCACATTCCAGCCGGCACAAAAGTAGTCGCAAAAGGCACGCCAATCTTCCCACGCCTAGATGCAGCGGAAGAAGTAACATATATCCAAGAACAAATGAAAGCGACGCAACCAGTCACCGCCGCTGAAGAAAGAGAAGCCGAAATCACACCGTTTGAAACCCCAGAAATCGGCATCGAAGACTTCGACAAACTCGATTTACGCGTGGCTGAAGTGAAACAAGTGGAAAAAGTAAAAAAAGCCGACAAATTGTTGTGCTTTAAGCTTGATTTAGGCGAAGGCGAACTCCGCCAAGTACTATCCGGCATTGCCCAGTTTTATGCACCAGAAGACTTAATCGGTAAAAAAGTCATTGTCGTAGCCAACCTTAAGCCAGTTAAACTCCGCGGCCTAATGAGCGAAGGCATGATCTTATCCGGCGAGTCAGGCGGCAAACTAAGCGTCATTGAAGCCCCAAGCGGCCTACCAAACGGCGCGAAAGTGAAGTAAACAGTAAAACCCCCGAGTTCAAACTGAACTCGGGGTTTTTTTTATCATTTATTCGGCGGCGCAATCCCTTTCACAAGAAGCTCCGTCCATTCCTCCGTATAAGGCAAAATACGCTCATAAATTGCTGGGCTCGAAATGCCTTCGACGAGTGCCTGAAAATAAAGAATTAAGAACTCATCTGAATATTTCAAGTCCACTTTTCCCTCTTTCCGCCCACGGTGAAATAAATCCAGCATCATATTAAAACTTTGCTTCGTGTACTCCTCCATAATGCGCGTCATGCCGTCGTCCTCTTTTTCAGTGAAATACACCATTAAATCCAAATAAAATTGCTTATTTACTTTGTCTAAAAAACGGATTTTATTTTGACTCATTGCAATGATGGTTTCTTCGAATGGTTTATTCTCCGCCATAATCGCCTTTGCCGATTCGCCCATTTCGTTTAAAAACTTATAGAACACCTCGTGGATGATATTTTCCTTGCTACCAAAATATTTAAAAATGGTCGTTTTGCCGACGTTTGCTGATTTTACGATGTCATCGACAGTTAAGTTTTTAACGCCAGCTTCTGTATTCATTAATTTGAAAGCCGCTTCCAAAACGCTTTTTTTCTTTTCTTCCGTGCGTTTTTCGAAACCATTCATGATAATCCCTACTTTCTCAAAAGTCTAAAGTCTATTTTAAAGTTCATAATTATTTTCTCTTCTATTATATATAAACCTTGTAGAAACTTCAATAAAAAAATAGTTCATAAAATTATTGACTTATCCATGAAATGGGTCTATTATAGGACTCATAAATCTTATTTAGTTTTAAATGAAGTTAAATATCTTTAGTTAAGAACGATATTATAATTTATAGTTCTTAATTAAAAAGTTTTAAACTCTAGTTTAAAAGGGAATGAGAACATTAATAAAACGCGTCAAAAAAGGAGTCTAGTGTTATGACTGAAATTATGAAAGTGCGAGGATTGCAAAAAAAATTCGGAAAATTCCAAGCGTTAGAAGATGTTACATTTACTGTTGGCGCTGGTGAGGTCGTTGGTTTTATCGGACCAAATGGTGCTGGGAAGTCGACAACAATTCGCACAATACTTGGAATCATTAAACGGGATGCAGGTGATGTTACCGTTTTTGATTTAGATGTTTGGAAGGATAGTCTTGAAATTCATAAGCGTATTTCATACGTACCAGGCGATGTAGCGCTTTGGGGCAGCTTGACGGGCGGAGAGATTATTGATTTGTTTATGAAACTTCACGGCGGCGGCGATAAAGCGAAACGTGATCATTTAATCAAACGTTTTGAACTTGACCCTAAGAAAAAAGCGAAGAGCTATTCGAAGGGAAATCGTCAAAAAGTTGGCTTGATTGCTGCGCTTTCGGTTGAGTCCGATTTGTATATTTTTGATGAGCCAACTTCTGGACTGGATCCGCTCATGGAGTCGGTTTTCCAAGATGAAGTGGAAAAAATTAAGCATGCAGGAAAAGCGATTCTGCTTTCCTCTCATATTTTGAGCGAGGTAGAACGTTTAGCTGATAAAGTCGTAATTATTCGGCAAGGGAATATTGTGGAAACTGGTACGCTTGATGAATTACGTCATTTAACGCGTTCAACGATTACGGTTGTAACAGAAGGCGACGCAGGCGAACTTGCGAATGTGGAAGGCGTACATGATTTTGCGCAACACGAAAATAAAGCCACATTTTCTGCCGACAACCAACATATTAATACGATTTTATTAGCGGCTTCTAAGCTCGGTGTCAAAAAATTTGAATCCGTACCTCCTACGCTTGAAGATCTATTCATGCGTCACTATGAAGGTTAGGCGATGGGACTGGAGGGGAATCTAATGAAAGAAAAATTTGCTCGCTGGCATATTTTATTTCTACAATATGCCAAACGCGATTATAAGAAAATTATATTTTGGGTAGTAGGTCTAGGCGCTTTTTCTGGGGCTTACGTTCCAGCGTTTGAAGAAATCGCAAAAGGATCAGGCTTAATTGGTATGTATGAAACGATGCAAAATCCGGCGATGATCTCGATGGTCGGACCAACACCTGTTTCCAGTGCGGCCGATTATACGCTTGGTGCGATGTACTCGAATGAAATGCTCCTTTTCTGTGGCTTATTTGCAATGATCGTTTCGGCGCTGCACGTTGTTGGGCACACGAGAAAAGAAGAAGATTTAGGTTTAACTGAACTTGTGCGCTCGTTCCAAGTTGGTCGTCAATCCAATTCGCTTGCGGTCATTCTGGAAACGATGGTAATCAATGTCCTACTAGGCGCGTTTATCGCCATCATGATGGCAAGTTTTGGCGCAACAAGTATTACGCTGGGCGGTTCGATGCTATTTGGGGCATCAATTGCTGCGGCTGGCTTAATCGGGGCAGTTATCGCCTTGGTGATGGCGCAAATTATGCCGAATTCATCAAGCGCGACAGGCGCTTCGCTCGGAATTGTAGGTCTGTTGTATATTTTGCGTGCTGGAACGGATGTCGCCAATGTCGATTTGTCCATGCTAAATCCAATGGGGTGGACATACTTAACCTACCCTTTTACCGAAAATAATGTTTTGCCGCTTTTATATGCTTTGATTTTCAGTGTGGTGATGATTGTCATCGCGTTTGCGCTTGAACAAAAGCGCGATATGGGTGCAGGTTATTTGCCAGAGCGGGAAGGACGCGCTACGGCGAAAAAATCTTTGCTTTCTGTACCAGGATTGTTTTTCAAAATTAATAAAGGCGTGATTATCGGCTGGCTGATTGCATTTGCTGTTATGGGCGCAGCGTACGGCTCGATTTACGGCGATATGCAGTCGTTCCTTGAAAGTAACGACGTGTTGAAACAAATGTTTACGCAAACGGGCGTTTCGATTGAAGAATCTTTCACGGCAACGATTATGATGGTGTTAGTGAGCCTCGTTGCGATTCTGCCGATTGCGATTATTAATAAACTTTTTGTGGAAGAAAGCCGGCTTCGCTTAAGTCAACTTTATTCGACGAAGGTAACCCGCAGTAAATTGTACTGGACATCGGTTTCGCTGGCCATCTTGTCGGCGGTAGCCGGAATTTTACTCGCCGTTAGCAGCCTAGGGGGTACAGCCATTTCTGTGATGAAAAATAATTCAACAATGGATATGGGTGACTTTTTAGCAAGCGGCTTTAATTTCTTGCCTGCCGTACTATTTTTCATCGGTCTTGCTGCATTTGTATTCGGCTTTGCGCCTAAACTTGGCAAACTGGTCTATGTTTACCTTGGCTATTCATTTGCGCTCAACTATTTCAGCGGAATTTTAGACTTGCCAGACTGGTTTTTAAAGACGGCGATTCAAAGTTTTATCCCACAAATGCCTATGGAAAGTTTCGACGCCCCAACGTTTGTGACCATAACAATCATCGGTTGCGCGTTAATTATCCTTGGCTACTTCGGCTATAAGAAACGCGATTTAATTGAAGGTGCCTAAAAGAAGGTGAGCTAGCTCACCTTCTTTTTTTATATTATAATAGAAGAAAGATGAATTTTGGAGGAGTAAAAATGCTTTTTGATACGCATGTACATTTAAATGATGACGCGTTTAATGATGATTTAGAAGAAGTGATTAAACGTGCGAAGGAAAATGATGTTACGAAGATGGCGGTTGTCGGTTTTAATCGCAAAACAATTGAACGCGCGCTTGAACTGGCGGATAAATATGAGTTTATTTATTTGATTTTAGGGTGGCACCCTACAGATGCAATTGATTTCACAGATGCGGATTTAGATTGGCTGCGGGAACTTACGAAGCATCCTAAGATGGTGGCGCTAGGCGAAATGGGGCTTGATTATCATTGGGACACGTCGCCGAAGGAAGTTCAATTTGAGGTTTTTCGCAAACAAATTCGGTTGGCGAGGGAAGTCAAGATGCCCATCGTCATTCATAACCGCGAAGCAACGGATGACATTATCCAAATTTTAAAAGAAGAAAAAGCAGAAGAAGTCGGCGGCATTATGCATTGCTTCGGTGAAACGGTGGAGGTCATGGAGGCGTGCCTTGCGATGAATTTTTATATTTCTTTCGGTGGGACAGTCACTTTTAAAAATGCGAAGTTGCCAAAAATTGCGGCGGAAGCTATACCAATTGATCGGATTTTAATCGAAACTGATGCGCCTTATCTCGCTCCACACCCCAATCGAGGCAAAAGAAATGAACCCGCTTACGTCAAGTTAGTTGCCGAAAAAATCGCCGAATTGAAAGAAATGAAATATGAAGACATTGCTACGGCAACAACGAATAACGCCCAAAAGCTATTTCGAATAGACTTTTAATTGTTACATTCCTGTAATAAAAGCGGCTGTCTGTAATGCATTCTTAAGTTTGTTGGATACAAGGGGGATGGATTAGTCCAAACCCCCTGATTTTATGCCTAAGTCTTGAGTCGTAGTTTTTTGACATCTAATTGACATAAAGTCTAATTTTGTCAAAATGAACATTTTCAAGTGGCTTTATATCAATGTTTTTGATGATATATTGAGAAAATGTGAACAAAGAATTGGTAAAATTGACAGTTCTTTCCTCCCTTGTATATAATCACTAGCGAGTAGAAAGGGGAGAAATATATGACCATGGAAAACAGCAGTAACGTAGACCAACCATCAAAATGGAAATTACCTATTTTGATTGCAGGATTTGTTATTGTAGTAGCACTGGTTTTTTATTTCGTTTTCGAAGGAACAAAAAACGATATCACCATTTTAAATGCAGGTGAAAAAATTGAAGCAAAGACACATGCAGCTACAGTTGGTGAAGCTTTAGATGAATCAGGAATTAAATTAGGTGCACACGACGAAGTGTCACCATCTAAAAATACAAAAATTAAAGATGGCATGGAAATTAAGTTTTCTAACGCTAATCAAGTGAATATTACTGATAACGGTAATGAAACAAAAGTGTGGAGTACAAAGGCGACTGTAGAAGAGTTGCTTAAGGATGAAAATATCACAACTCGTCCTCATGATGTTGTTAATGTGGCACTTGATACGAAATTGAAAGACGGTTTAAACATAAAAATCGACCGTGCGATTAATTTGGTATTACAAAATGGTGCTCAAAAAGAACAAGTTTGGTCCACAAAAGCAAATGTTGGTGACCTTTTAGAAGAGAAGAACATTAAGCTTCAAAAAGATGACCGCGTTTCGCCAGCTAAACATACAGCTTTAAAAGAAAATATGGCAATTTTGGTTACATACGTAGATAAAAAGGCAGAAGAAAAGACCGAAAAAATTAATTTTGATACAGTATATCAAAACGATGCTAGTCTTGAAAAAGGTGAAACAAAGGTTGTTTCTGCCGGTAAACAAGGCTCTAAAAAAGTAAAATATGAAGTTGTTTTAGAAAATGGTAAAGAAAAAGCACGTAAACGCATCAGTGAATCAGTTGTTACAAAAAGTGAAAATCAAGTTGTTGCACGTGGAACAAAAGCCGTCCAAACGGTTTCTGTAAGTCATTCAAGCAAGTCGAAAGCGTCGAACGTGAATCGTTCTTCTCAGGCGTCTGCTCCAAGTGGCGGTAAAACTTTCACAATGCAATCAACAGCTTATACAGGTGGCGGAAGAACTGCGACAGGTATTAATTTAAGTGCGAACCCGGGCTTAAAAGTTGTTGCGGTTGATCCAAGCGTCATTCCACTAGGCTCAAAAGTTTGGGTTGAAGGATACGGCGTTGCGATTGCTGGGGACACAGGTGGAGCAATTAAAGGGAATATCGTTGACGTTTATTTCCCAGACCATGGCTCTTGTGTAAACTGGGGACGCAGAACTGTTACTGTACGTGTTTTATAATTAAGTATATCGAGCGAAGCCTAGCGAAATAGGCTTCGCTTTTTTTGTGGGCTGTGGTATGATAACTTTATTGATTTGAAAAAGGACGTTAAAAATGGAGAAACCAATTATTCAAGAAATTATCGTTGTGGAAGGCCGGGACGACACGTCGGCGCTTGGTCGGGCAGTCATTGCCGACACCATTGAAACAGGCGGTTCAGCAATTAATCAAAGCATCTTAGAGGAGATTAAACACGCCAAAGAAAAACGCGGTGTCATTATTTTTACAGATCCTGATTTTCCGGGAGAAAAAATTAGAAAAACCATTGAGGCGTATGTTCCGGGATGCAAACACGCGTTTATTGCGCGCAAGGATGCACTGCCGAAATATGGCCGGGGACTTGGCGTGGAGCACGCCAGTGTTGAAGTTATTCAAAACGCGCTTTTAAGCTATCACTCGCGTGCGGAAATTGCGGCTGAAACGCTAGTGCCACGCGAAAAAATTATCGCCTCAGGGCTCTTATTTGGCGCCGGTGCGAAACAGCGTCGCACGAAATTAGGGGACATTTTGCGAATTGGTTATACGAACGGCAAACAACTTGAGGTGCGTCTAAAAATGTTCGGCATCACAGAACTGGAATTCGATGAAGCACTAGAAGCCGTTTTACAGGAGGAAAAGAATGAGTAAAGATATTGCAACGCCTATTCGGACGACTGAAATTTTAAAAAAATACGGTTTTTTGTTCAAGAAAAGTCTCGGGCAAAATTTCTTGATTGACCCGAATATTTTGCGGCGAATTGTTGGGACGGCTGATGTTACGAGTGAAACAAATGTCATCGAAATTGGCCCGGGCATTGGGGCTCTGACGGAACATTTGGCGCGTTCTGCGAAACAAGTAGTTGCTTTTGAAATTGACCAAAGGCTACTACCTATTCTTGCGGATACGCTTTCGCCGTATGAAAATATTAAAATTGTTCACTCTGATATTTTAAAAGCGGATGTGCTTAACGTAATGCGTGAGCAGTTTGAAAATCCAGATGCGCCACTCAGAATTGTTGCGAATCTCCCGTATTATGTGACCACGCCAATTATATTGCAGCTTTTGCATGAAAAAGTTCCTGCCAAATCAATGACGTTCATGCTACAAAAAGAGGTCGCGGAACGCATTAGCGCGAATCCAGGAACAAAAAGCTACGGCAGTTTATCGATTGCAATTCAGTTTTACATGGAAGCGGAACTGGCCTTCATTGTGCCGAAAACGGTCTTCATGCCGCAACCGAATGTGGATTCAGCAGTTATTCATTTGGTGAAGCGCGAAAAGCCGGCTGCTGAAGTGAACGATGAAATTTTCTTTTTTGAAGTGACTCGCGCGGCTTTTGCTCAAAGACGTAAAACGCTTTGGAATAATTTAGCGTCCAAATTTCCAAAATTAAAGGAACGAAAAGCTGAATTAGAAGCGCGATTTTCGGAAATAAATATCGATTTATCAAGACGCGGAGAAACATTCAGCATTGCTGAATTTGCTAAAATAAGTAATGAATTACAACTTTTCATAAAAAATGATTAATTTTTTATAAGAAAAGATATATTGTTGTTGACATTGTACCATTTCATTGATAAAATATTCTGTTATTGATTTTCCTCTTGCTTTATGCTATAATTTTATTTAGTGAGGTGGAAAATAATGCCAAAAACCATTGCAAGCATTAAAAAAAGCCTAGACGAGAGACTAGGTAAAGCTTTAACATTGAAAGCAAACGGAGGCCGTAAAAAAACGATTGAACGTTGCGGTGTTTTAGCAGAAACCTATCCATCCGTTTTCATTGTTGAACTAAATCAAGATGAAAACAACTTTGAAAGAGTGTCCTACAGCTACACAGACATTCTAACAGACGCAGTCGAACTTGAGTTCACAGACGACAAGACAGAAGTCGCATTATAATGAAGAGCAAGCCGAACCAGTGGTTCGGCTTTTTGCTTGGACTCTTAGGAAGCGTAGTTTGCTTCCTTAGAGTCCAAGTATGAACTTGGAGCGAAGCTCCGAGTTCGAGCCAAAAAACTCTCTTAGGAAGCGTAGTTTGCTTCCTTAGAGTCCAAGTATGAACTTGGAGCAAAGCTCCGAGTTCGAGCCAAAAAACTCTCTTAGGAAGCGTAGTTTGCTTCCTTAGAGTCCAAGTATGAACTTGGAGCGAAGCTCCGAGTTCGAGCCGAAAAGCTCTCTTAGGAAGCGTAGTTTGCTTCCTTAGAGTCCAAGTATGAACTTGGAGCGAAGCTCCGAGTTCGAGCCGAAAAGCTCTCTAAGGAAGCGCACCTTGCTTCCATAGAGTCCAAGTATGAACATAGTCATCCGAGCCAAAAAGCCCCCTTAATAATCAAATTAGCTTCCATAGCCCCTAACCCCAAGCATAAACCCTCCTCATTTCCTTCACCCTCTCCTCAATTCACCCAATCGCACAGCCATCTCACAATTCAAACTACATATTTTTCCGCGCATATGATAAAATAAACGGAGAGATTTTAGAAGGATGTACGGAGGCCGAAAAAATGAAAATAACGATAAAGGCGCCAGCGAAAATCAATTTATCACTCGATGCCCTATATAAACGCGAAGATGGTTATCACGAAGTGGAAATGGTTATGACGACGATTGATTTATCGGACAGTTTGCAGCTAGAACTTCTTTCCGAGGACCGAATTGAATTAGACGTAAAAGCGCACTTTATTCCTGACGACAAGCGTAACTTAGTGTATCAAGCGGTACAGCTTTTAAAAGATAGGTATCAAGTGGAACAGGGAGTTAGAATTACTCTCGATAAGCAGATCCCAGTTTCTGCAGGACTAGCAGGGGGGAGCACAGATGCGGCAGCTACCTTGAAAGGGTTAAACAAACTTTGGAACTTAGGGCTTTCTTTAGAAAAATTAGCCGATTTAAGTGCCGAGATTGGCTCGGACATTGCGTTTTGTCTTTACGGCGGGACAGCGCTTGCCACAGGGCGCGGTGAGCTAATTGAGCGGCTTAAGCGCATGCCCGGGTGCTGGATTATTTTGGCAAAACCGAATATTGGCGTTTCAACCCCGTCTGTTTACAAGGAACTACGGGTGCAGGAAGTGGCGCATCCCGATACGAAAAAAATGCTCGCGGCGATTGCGACGAGCGATTTAGATGGCATTTGTGCGGCCATGGGAAATGTGCTAGAAAGTGTCACGTTAGAAAAAAATAGTCAAGTGAAGCAATTGAAAGAAAAAATGCTTGAATTCGGTGCTGATGCAGCAATGATGAGCGGTAGCGGACCAACAGTGTTTGCGATTGTGAAGCAGCATTCACGCGCGAAACGAGTGTACAACGGATTAAGAGGCTTTTGCGATGAAGTATACATGGTTAGACCATGGTCATATGACGAATAAATATAGAGGAGGATAACGATGAAACTCATTTTTAATGCTGATGATTTCGGAATGACAAAAGGGGCTGTGTACGGCACGTTAGACGCCTATAAGAACGGTGTTGTGCGTTCGACAACAATGCTTGCAAACGGCCACGCGTTTGATCTTGCAGTTCAAATGGCGAAGGAAAACCCGGGGCTTGATATCGGGGTACATCTTGCGCTTACGTTCGGAAGTCCGGTTTTGAAGGATTTGAAGACGCTCGTAAATTATGAGGGCAAGTTTTATCGGAACATCGGTGAGCTGACACAAAACGCACCGGATTTTAGCCTAGAAGAAGTGGAACGCGAATTCACGGCGCAAATCGAAAAAATCAAGGCGGCGGGCATCCCGTTCACGCACTTTGACGTGCATCACCTGCTTGAACCGCATATTTACGAAGTAGAGCATCGTTTGGCAGAAAAATATGGGGTTAGCGTGCGTAGAAGCCTGCCAGACGTGGACTACAAACGATTGAAAACTCCAGACCTATTTTTAAATGATTTCTACGGCGAAGGAGTCACCATGACCACCATTCGCAAAATTGTTGAAGCTTACAAACATACCGACCAAGTCGTTGAAATCATGACGCACCCAGCGTTTATGGATGAGGAATTATTAGGACTATCATCGTATTCGGACATTCGCATGAAAGAAGTGACGCTACTTACATCAAAAGAACTGCAAAATTATTTAGCGCAAGAGAATGTTACGCTAGCTAGTTTTAGGGATTTGTAATAGCTCTTTTAAGTTGTCAAGAATTGCGAAGTCTTTTATAATAAAGAAAAATACGTACAAAGATTTTGATTTTTGATTTAATATACGGAGTTAAAAGGGAGAGAGATTATGAAAATTCGGCGTAGTGAACGTTTAATCGATATGACAGAGTTTCTATTATCGCATCCGCGCAAGTTAGTTCCACTTACGATGTTTGCTGAACGTTACAGCTCGGCGAAATCGTCTATTAGCGAGGACTTAGTTATTATTAAAAAGACGTTTGAAGACCGCGGAATTGGTACGCTTGAAACCGTTCCAGGAGCGGCAGGCGGCGTACGTTATATTTCTATTGCTGGAAATGCAGATGTGCTTGATTTTGTTCAAACGTTATGTAACCGCATTGCTGAGCCGAATCGCCTTTTGCCAGGCGGCTATTTATATTTATCGGATCTTTTAGGTGAACCAGTAACGCTAAAAGCAATTGGTAAAATTTTGGCGACTAAATTTAATGACCAACCGATCGATGCGATTATGACTGTTGCGACAAAAGGTATTCCAATTGCGCAGGCTGTTGCCGAACATTTAAGCGTACCGTTCGTTATCGTACGCCGTGATAGCAAGGTGACGGAAGGCTCAACGGTAAGCATCAATTATGTATCCGGCTCAACAAAACGAATTGAAAAAATGGAATTGTCAAAGCGCAGTCTTGCAGAAGGCTCAAACGTTTTAGTCGTAGATGATTTCATGAAAGCAGGCGGAACGGTTAACGGAATGAAAAACTTGCTTGAAGAATTCAATGCGAAATTGGTTGGTATCGCTGTTCTAGTTGAATCAGAATACGCAGAAGAACGCCTAATTGATGACTACGTATCGCTTGTTAAAATTAAAAATGTCAATGTAAAAGAAAAACAAATTGAAGTCGTGGAAGGCAATTATTTCACGGTTAAATAGATGAACTAGAGAAGTCTTATAGCAGGACTTCTTTTTTTGTGCCCGCACATTTTAACTTGAATGCTTCATAAAGCGCACGTTTTTTCCAGAAAGAAATCAGTCTGGGGCTGTACGTTGTTTGTGTGATTTTGTGGTAGAATGTATGAATATTGTAGAATTACATAGTTTGAAGAGGAGGAAAAAAATTGAAAAAATGGATTATCGCAATTATTGTCATCGTAGTGATTGGTGGTGGCGTAATTTGGTTTTTAAATAAAGGTGGCGAAAAGAAATCGGCTGATACGAGCGACTTTGTAACAACAAAAGTGAAGCAAGGTGACATGAAAATTAATGCAACCGGGACAGGTGCGATTGTGCCGCAAAATAAACAGTTCCCTGATTATGATGAACTAGAGTTTCAGGCGCAAATGGATGAACTCGATATCCCGAATATTAAAGTAGATCAGGCTGTTACGGTGAGCGTTACCGCACTTCCTGACAAAACTTTCAAAGGAAAAGTTAAAACGATTGCTGATCAGGGGCAAGCCCAAAACGGCGTATCCTCCTTCCCCGTTACGATTTCTTTAGAGAATACGGATGGGTTGAAATCAGGAATGACTGCAGACGCTTCGATTTTAGTGAACGAGAAGAAAGATGCACTCTACGTGCCAATTGAGGCCGTTCAAAAAGATGACGATAACCGTTATTATGTGATGGTACCGAAGAAAGAAAAAGAAGGACGCACGAAAAAAGAAAAACAATTTGTTGAAACAGGATTGCATAACGAAGATAATATCGAAATTACGAAAGGCCTGAAAAAAGGTGATACGGTTATCTTACCTTCCCAAAAATCCACGACAACAGAAGGCGGCTTTTAATCAAGCGGAAAAGGAGGGAACAAGACATGCATCCACTTATTGAGATGAAAAATATCACCAAAAGTTATACACTTGGTGGCGAAACCTTTAAAGCGCTTGATGATGTGACTTTATCCGTTGATGAAGGTGATTTTGTCACCATCGTAGGGCCGTCTGGTTCTGGGAAATCAACGCTTATGAATATGATTGGTTGTCTAGACGTGCCGGATTCCGGCAGCTACGAGCTCGACGGAGTTGATGTTTATCGTTTAAACGATAATAAACTTTCTGAAATACGCAATAAAAAAATCGGGTTTATTTTTCAGCAATTTAATTTACTGACAAAGCTTTCCGCGCTTGAGAATGTCGAGTTGCCACTTGTTTATGGCGGTTACGGATCTTCTACGCGGGAAAAAATGGCGATGGACTGCTTAAACCGAGTCGGCCTTGCTGACAAAAAACGCAACCTGCCAACGCAATTGTCTGGCGGACAACAACAACGGGTAGCAATTGCGCGCGCTTTAGCAACCGAACCGTCGATTCTACTCGCAGACGAACCTACCGGCGCGCTTGATTCCAAAACGGGCAAGGAAGTCATGGGCATCTTGCAATCCTTAAACGCAGCCGGAAACACCATTGTTATGATTACCCATGATTTAGAACTCGCAAAATACGGCACGAAAAGCATTCGCATTCAAGACGGCCGTCTGTATAAAGAGGAGGTAAGCAAATGACAATCCTCCAAAGTATGAAAATGGCATTCAAGCAACTTAAAACGAGCAAGCTACGCTCCTTTTTAACCATGCTAGGTATTATTATTGGGGTTGCATCAGTGATTCTGCTCGTTTCGCTTGGAAAAGGCGTCACGCAAGAGGTTAACAGCCAAATGGGTGACCTCGGCTCGAACTTAGTTACGGTCATGAACAATTCCATGAACCCGAACGATAAAATTTCCTATGATGATGCGATGAAATATCAAAGCATCGATGGGGTTAAAAGTGTATCACCTGAACTATCTGGTCAAGTTAATGCCGCTTATGATTACCAAAATAAAAATATAAAAGTTATCGGTACAAATGACCAATATAAGGGCGCACGTAGTTTAGAACTTGAAAGTGGCCGCTTTTTACTGCCGATTGATGTTGAATACGGCCAAAAAGTAGCAGTGTTAGGCCCAAGCGTGGCTAGCGATTTATTCGGCTTTTCTGACCCAGTTGGGAAAACAATCCGTTTAAATGGCCTGCCATATAAAGTGGTAGGCGTCTTAAAAGAAAAAGGTGCATCTATGATGGGCTCAAGTGATGATCAAGTCTTCATTCCTATTATGGCCGCACAACGAATGTTGAAAGATACGAATGTACGCACGATTTATGTGGAAACAGATTCCGCGGATTCCGTTGATTTCGTTGTGAACACACTTGAATCACGACTTTCTATCCAGCTGAACGATAATGCAGAGGATACCTCCTCGCAATTAGGACCGAAGTATCAAGTTATTAATCAACAAGAGATTTTAAATGCCTTTAATACGATTAGTAACACACTTACTACCGCTTTAGGTGCTATCGCCGCCATTTCGTTAGTAGTGGGTGGAATCGGTATTATGAACATTATGCTCGTTTCCGTTAGTGAACGAACGCGTGAAATTGGAATAAGAAAAGCTTTAGGAGCGAAAAAGCGCGCTATTTTAACACAGTTCTTAATCGAATCTGTTGTTATTAGTGTAGTGGGCGGTGTTATCGGGATAATAATTGGCGTCAGTGGCGCAGTCATTTTTGGCAGCGTGGCGAATATTCCTTCCGGTGTAACGGCTGGCACAATTATATTCTCCTTCGTATTCTCGCTTTGCATAGGCGTTATCTTTGGTATCGCGCCAGCAAATAAGGCTGCTAAACTTCGACCTATTGATGCGCTCAGATCAGAATAAATTAAAAAAACACTTGGCCGGTAATCTAAAACGATTATCGGTCAGGTGTTTTTTTGAAAGTTGTAAAAATACCTATCGAAAAAGTATAAAAATATACGAAATGCTGTCTTGTCATCTATTTTTAATATGTTTGTTACACAATGAAAGTAAATGAGGTCTTAAATACTAAGTGGAAAAGTGGGTATTAGTGTATAGCCCTTTGTTATCAATGGTTTCAAGGTTTCATTTTGTAGGGGGTTTGAATGAAAAATTATTTTATTTATGAATTTTTATAGAAATATTTTTGGTTTTAAATTGTGCACGAATTGATGGTGAGTTTTACTTTTAGAATATTTAAGAAATCGGAAACGCGGTTAAATTAGTGTGTCGCAACGATTTTGGTATACTTAATTAAAACTTTTTTAAAACAATTCGATTTGTCAATAACGATTAGTGAGATAGCTTGAATTTTTGAATCGAATTCACAAAGTTGTCAAATTTTCATTTTTTTATTATTATATGTATAGGGAAAATAGAGGTGCCTGGTGAAGAAGTGAAATCTCGATTTTCTTGGTTAGCTTTCCGTGAGACTTTAAGGCTTCGGAAAAAGTATGACAACTAGAATTAAGGTGGTGAAGAAAATGGAAATTACAGATGTGAGATTACGACGTGTTGAAACAGATGGAAGAATGAGAGCAATTTCTTCAATCACGATTGATGGTGAATTTGTTGTTCACGATATTCGTGTCATCGATGGCAACGATGGGCTTTTTGTCGCAATGCCAAGTAAGCGAACTCCAGATGGAGAGTTCCGGGATGTCGCGCATCCAATCAATTCAGATACACGTGCGAAAATACAGGAAGCTGTACTCGCTGCGTATGAAGTGGCTGATGAACCAGCTGTATCTGAAACAACTTCTGCTGATGCAGAATAACAAAAATCCCTGGAAATTAGGAGCTAGTGAGTGAAACGGACAGAGAGGGATACCTGAATCTGATACCGCAAGCGAACCATCCTTGTTGTAAAGGGGCAAATGGGATAAGGAGTGACGGAAATGCAAGTAACAGATGTGAGATTACGTCGAGTTGAAACTGATGGAAGAATGAGAGCAATTGCCTCAATCACTTTAGATGAGGAGTTCGTCGTACATGATATTCGTGTTATTGACGGAAACAATGGACTTTTTGTCGCAATGCCAAGTAAACGTGGTGTTGACGGAGAATTCCGTGACATTGCCCACCCAATCAACTCTGATACGCGTGGAAAAATTCAAGACGTTGTTCTAGCTGAATATGAACGCGTTGGTGAAGAAGAAGCGAGCGAAGTATCAGAAGAAACCGAATCAGTTTCTGCTGAATAAAATGAATTTAATCACCCGAGCTACTCGTTAAGAGTAGCTCTTTTTTGATTCGTAAAACTATGCTATACTAGTTTTAGACAACTTTTTGAAAAGGGGCTTTATAAAGTGAGTGATTTTACAAAGGTAGCACAACTGATAAGTTTACTTAAAAACAACTCATTTAAGGGACAAATCTCCCCTTTTTTAGAAATACTACTTTACCAGAAAAATGGTAAGGTTTTTTTGCGTCGCGTGTAACCTTGAAAAAAAGTAGGTTTTACGGTATCATTCAATATGGAAGAATAGTGGTAATTGGAGGTCTTTTTATATGACGAATCAATATGCAGTCGTGCTTGCAGCGGGACAAGGCACACGTATGAAATCTAAGCTTTATAAAGTGTTGCACCCAGTTTGTGGAAAGCCGATGGTTGAACATGTTGTGGATCAAATTGCGCAACTAGATATGAAAAAAATAGTTACAATTGTTGGGCACGGAGCAGAAGACGTTCGTGAACATTTAAAGGATAAAAGTGAATTTGTTAAGCAAGAAGAACAATTAGGAACAGCACATGCCGTTTTGCAAGCAAAGGATTTACTTGCCGATCTTGACGGTGTAACCATCGTTGTGTGCGGGGATACACCGCTTATTGAAAGTTCGACAATGGGGGCGCTTATCAAGTATCATTCGGAGAAACGTGCGAAAGCGACAATCTTAACAACGCGATTAGAAGATCCAACTGGTTATGGTCGCATTTTGCGTGATGATTTAGGAATTGTTGAACGCATTGTAGAACATAAAGACGCTACTGAAAAAGAACAACGCGTCCAAGAAATTAATACAGGAACATATTGTTTTGATAATCGCTCGCTTTTTGATGCGCTTTCTAAAGTTTCCAACCACAATGCGCAAGGTGAATACTACTTGCCAGATGTGATTAAGATTCTAAAAGATGCAGATGAAGTGGTGGCCGCTTATCGTATGGAAAACTTTGAAGAGTCACTCGGTGTAAACGACCGCGTCGCTTTGGCAGAGGCAAGTAGATTGATGAGAAATCGCATCAATGAACGACACATGCGTGCAGGCGTAACACTCGTTGATCCTTCCAGCACTTATATTGATGTAGATGTTGAAATTGGTCAAGACACAGTCATTGAAGCGAATGTTATGCTGCGTGGGAAAACAAAAATCGGCGAAGATTGCTTAATCTCGAGCGGTTGCGACTTTGACAATGCAACAATAGGAAATCGCACCGTTATTCGCTCTTCTGCCATTGAAGATAGCAAAGTTGGCGATGATGTTCAAATCGGGCCGTACGCGCATTTGCGCCCAGAAACAGACGTGCATAACAACGTCAAAATTGGCAACTACGTAGAAACTAAAAAAGCAACTGTTGGGGAAAATACGAAATTACCGCACTTCATTTATATGGGTGATGCCGAAATCGGCAAGAACGTTAATGTAGGCTGTGGTTCGATTTCCGTCAACTACGATGGCTTCAATAAATTTAAAACGAAAATTGGTGACAATGTATTTGTAGGTTGCAACTCCAATTTGATTGCGCCAATTACAGTCGGCGATGATGCTTATATTGCGGCGGGTTCAACACTGACTAGTGATGTACCAGATGGTTCACTTGCAGTCGGACGTGCACGCCAAGTAAATAAAGAAGGCTACGCTAAAAAAATCGTAGATAAGTTTAATAAATAATTTTTTCAACCTTTTTTGAAGAAATATCATTTATATAAAAATTTGTGGAGGCTGATTATGTCAAACGATTATTTTGATCCAAAGTTGAAAATTTTCTCGTTGAATTCAAACCGTGCACTAGCGGAAGAAATTGCGAAGGAAGTAGGAATTGAGCTAGGTAAATCGAGTGTAACTCATTTTAGTGATGGCGAAATTCAAATTAACATTGAAGAAAGTATTCGTGGTTGCCATGTGTATGTTGTTCAGTCGACAAGCTACCCAGTTAACCAGAATTTAATGGAACTTTTGATCATGATTGATGCGCTAAAACGAGCTTCAGCAGCTACAATTAATATTGTAATGCCGTACTATGGCTACGCGCGCCAAGATCGTAAAGCAAGAAGCCGTGAACCAATTACGGCGAAATTAGTTGCCAATTTAATTGAAACAGCGGGTGCAACACGAATGATTACGCTAGATATGCATGCACCGCAAATCCAAGGTTTCTTCGATATTCCAATCGACCATTTAAATGCCGTGCGCTTACTTAGCAACTATTTTAGTGAGCAAGGCTTGACAGGCGATGATATTGTTGTTGTTTCTCCTGACCACGGAGGTGTAACGCGTGCGCGTAAAATGGCAGATCGCCTAAAAGCGCCAATCGCAATTATTGATAAACGCCGTCCTCGCCCGAACGTTGCCGAAGTAATGAACATCGTCGGAAAAGTAGATGGCAAAGTATGTATTCTAATTGATGACATTATTGATACAGCAGGTACAATTACACTTGCTGCAAACGCACTTCGTGAAAACGGAGCAACACGCGTATTTGCAAGTTGTACGCACCCTGTTTTATCTGGCCCAGCAATGGACCGAATTCAAGATTCACCAATCGAGAAATTAGTCGTAACAAATTCTATCGATCTTGCAAAAGATAAATGGATTGATAAAATGGAGCAGTTATCTGTTGCAGCTCTTTTAGGCGAAGCAATCGTTCGTGTTCATGAAAACGAATCTGTAAGCTCGCTTTTTGAATAAAATGCAGTGAGAATGAGCAGAGTCTAATCTTTAGATTCTGCTCTACTGTTATCAGGAGTGTTTTTTTATGGCAGAAAAGCAAGTTTTAATTCCGCGGTGGCAAAAATTGCTTCAACAACTATACGCAAAAATGGATTTTATGAGCGGAGAAGAACTCGCTTCTAGCCTGCAGGTGAACTCGCGAACAATTCGGAGTGACGTTAAAACGATAAACGCCATTTTTTTAGTTGATGGAAACAAAATCGAGGCTGTGCGCGGAAAAGGGTATCGACTTGAACTTCAAGATGAAACCGCTTTCCTTGGTTGGCTTGCGCCGTTTAAAGAGGAACGTTTTAATTTGCACGTCATTCCGACGCTCGCCGAAGATCGAGTCGCCTACATCATTCGCTATTTGCTTCTCCAAAACGGCTTTACAAAGCTTGACACGCTCGCCGAAGAGTTGTACGTCAGCAAGTCGACCATTAATTCCGACATTTTGGACGTGAAGCGGAAGCTTGCGGAACATCATTTAACGCTTTCGAAAAGAGCCAGCTACGGGGTGAAAATTGAGGGTTCCGAGGTGAATATTCGATTTTGTTTCTCGAAATATCTGTTAAGTGATTCTGTAAGCCTACTTGTGAGCGAGGAGGAACAGACTTTCTTTGGTGAAATTGATCTGCGGAAAATCCAGACGATTATTTTGGCGAGCCTTGAACAATATAAAGTGCAAATGACCGATATGGCGATTAAAAATTTGATTATCCACGTCGCAATTGCTGTGCGCCGTATTAAAGGTGCGCAATATGTTCACCAAGGAGACCTTCAAGATTTGGAATTTAATATTCAAGAACTGCGCGCTTCGCAAAAAATCATTCGCGAAATTGAAACGCTTGAATCCATCAAGTTCCCAGAAAGCGAACTGACCTATATTTTGCTACATGTATGTTCGAAGCACGTTTTGCAAAGTTATAATGGTTACCGAGAAATCATCATCGTGAATAAAATGCTTGAGGAAATCAAACGCCAATACGGGTATGATTTTTCAGCGCATCAGCAATTTATAGCGAATTTAGCTTTGCACTTAAAGCCCGCAGTGAACCGGATTAAGTTTAATATGAATATTCATAATCCGTATCTTGAAAATATTAAAACGAATTACCCGCTCGCTTTTGAGTTAGGACTTGTCGCCCGAGAAGTTTTAGCACTCGAATTGGACCAGCCCATCAGCGAATCAGAAGTCGGCTATTTAGCGATTCATTTCCTATACGCGTTAAGCGATGCTTCGAAAGAACGAAAAAAACGCGTTTTACTCGTTTGCGCGTCCGGCATAGGCACAGCGAAATTATTAGAATCGAAAATCCAAAAAATATTTGCCGAAGAAATTGACATAATTGGCAGCTACTCACTGTACGAATATAAGACCGGCAACTGGCAAGCCGACTTTGTCATCTCGACCGTTCCGCTTGGCGACGCATTAGGCGAATACGTTCAGGTGACGCCGTTTTTATCCGAAATAGATATCCGCAACATTCAAAAGCGCCTCCCGAGTATAACTAGCAAAAATAACTTCGAGCAGTTCTTTTCCGCGAACTACTTTGAAATTTTGGAAGAAAAGTACAGTAAAGATCAGGTCCTAACATTGCTCGCGCAAAAATTCGAAGAGACGAGCAGCGACCAGAAAGCCTTCCTAGAGTCCGTCAAAGAACGTGAAGATATCGTGGCAACATACTTAGGAAATGGCCTAGCCGTACCGCATCCCATATTTGCCGAAGTAAGCGAAACTAAAATTGCCGTTTGTATCGCTAGAGAGCCCGTTGTGTGGAATGAAGATGGCGATGTGGCACAAATTATTTTCATGCTGGCGATTAAAAATAAGGAACAAGAACACCTTTCGCAAGTATACGAAATGATAAGCCAAGTCGTTGAAACGCCAAAGCTCGCGAAGGAAATAAAAAAAGCGACGAACTTCAATGAGTTTATCCAAATTTTAGCGCGACTGGAAACATGAGGGTGAAAAATGGCTCTCATGTTTTTTTGATTTCCGCTACTTGCCAGAGGTTGCGGAAAAAGACTGCATTTATTTCCAATAAAGAAAGCGCTATATTTAAGTTATAGGAGGGAATGCACATGAAAAAATTCATTGAAAAATTAACATGGCTATCACAAAAATTAGGCAATCAAATACACTTGAAATCAATGCGAGATGCTTTTGCCACAATTCTTCCATTTATTATGTTATCCGGTTTTATGGTTTTAATTAATAATGTCATCATTAAGCCAGACGGTTTTATGTCCAATATTATTAGTTCCGCCACCTTAACCAAATGGCAAGAGCTTGGGACGAGTATCGTGAACGGGACGCTAGGCATCATTACGTTACTTATCGGAGCTTCAGTTTCATACTTTTTGGCACAAAATCGGAAATTTGAAAATCCATTTGCGCCAGCGCTACAAACCATCGCTCTTATCGTTATTTTTATTCCACTCATGACTTCGGTTGTACCAGTTGGCGCAAAAGAAGCCGTTGAAGTTTCTGGCGTTATTCCGACAGCGCTTACAGGTTCTGCTGGCATGTTTGTTGGGATTGTCACGGCGCTACTCTCGACAGAAGTTTTTATTCGACTTTCAAAGAGCGAGAAAATGAAAATTCGCATTTCGGGGGAAAGCGTACCGCCAGCAGTTATTAAATCGTTTAACGTTTTAATTCCAACAATGCTTACAGTATTATTATTCGCATTTATTTCGTTCATCGTTAACTTAATCTTTAGCTTAGATTTATATTCCATTATTAGCGCTGTCATTCAACAACCACTCACGTTCTTAGTGACAAGCGTACCAGGTTTCCTTACTTTAATGCTGATTTCGCAAATGTTATATTCCATTGGGATTGCAGGAAGCGGTATACTAGGCCCCATTATGGACCCCGTTTTACTCGCGAATATGCAAGAAAATATGACGGCATTTGCAGACGGCACAACAATTCCGCATATCATCAATACAACTTTCCGTGATATTTTCGGCGTCATGGGTGGCGGTGGTAACACAATTGCGCTGCTTATCGCCATCTTCATTTGGAGCAAACGAAAAGATTACCGCGAAATTGCCGGATTATCCGCTGCACCGGGAATATTCAACATTAATGAACCAGTTGTTTTCGGTCTGCCGATAGTGTACAACCTGAGTTTGATGATTCCGTTTATCTTATCAACTCCGCTTTGTCTATTACTTGCTTACATCGCAACAAGTATCGGCATGATTTCCAAAGTCGTTGTACTCGTACCGTGGACGACACCGCCAGTCATATCTGGCTTTTTAGCAACAGGTGGCGACTGGCGAGCGGCTGTTTTTCAAGTCTTCCTAATAGGTGTCTGTATCTTGCTATACCTACCATTCCTAAAAGCAAATGATAATTTAAAAGCGTAGGAGCTGATTTTGATGAAAAAATTGATGTTAATGTGTAACGCTGGAATGTCTACGAGCGTTTTAGTTAAAAAAATGCAAAAAAGTGCTGCTGAGCAAGGTATTGAAATTGAGATTTGGGCGATTTCGGAAACGGATTTTGAAAAAAATTGGCGCCATGCAGATGCGATTTTGCTTGGCCCGCAAGTAAGCTATATGAAAGACAAAGTTGCTGAAACCGTGGGTGACAAACCAGTGGACGTCATCGCAATTGTCGACTACGGTCGAATGAATGGCGAAAAAGTTCTAGAACAAGGACTTGGACTGTTAGCAAAATAATGCCAGAAAGGAGTGTTTCATGTGGCGACACAACCGATTTCTGAACGAGTGGAAGAACTTTTGCAAAAAATGACATTACGAGAAAAATGCGGACAACTAAATCAGCGCTTATATGGCTGGGAAACTTTCGCTTGGAATGAAAACGCTGAACTTGAATTGACGGATAAGTTTAAAGACGAAGTTGAAAGATTTGGTGGCATAGGCGCGTTGTATGGCTTGTTTCGGGCAGATCCGTGGTCGAAAATGGACGAATCAACGGGGATTCCCCGCGCACAGTCTGCGAAGGCCGCAAATTTACTTCAAAAATATGTAATGGAAAACACGCGTCTTGGTATTCCAATGCTTCTTTCAGAAGAAGTGCCACATGGGCACCAGGCGGTCGAAAGTGAGTCGTATCCGGTCAATCTCGCGAAAGGGGCTTCATTTAATAAGGGGCTTCAAAAACGGACGGCGAGAGCCGTGGGGGAGGAAATTGCCTCGAAAGGCGTCCATCTAGCTTTAGCCTCAGCGCTTGATGTTTTACGTGACCCGAGATGGGGGCGTTCGGAGGAGTGTTTTGGCGAGGATCCGTATTTGGCGGGTGAGATGACGGAGGCGCTTGTTTCGGGCATGCAGGAAAATCAGCGAATTGCTGTCGTGCTGAAACACTTTGCGGCGCAAGGTGAGCCGGTTGGCGGGCACAATTCGGGGCCGGTTTCAATTGGGGAGCGCGAACTTAGAGAGATATTTTTACCGCCGATGGTTGCTGGGAAAGCGGCAAAGGGCGTCATGGCAGCGTACAATGAAATCGACGGCATCCCTTGTCATGCGAACGAGGCGCTCTTGACGGATATTTTGCGAACGGAAATTGGGTTTTCGGGTGTCGTTATGGCAGATGGCTGCGCACTCGACCGACTTTTGATGCTTGGTGGGACTGAAGAGGCGGCCGCTAAAATGGCGCTTTCAGCCGGGGTGGATTTAAGTTTGTGGGACGAAGTTTACCCGCACATTGAATCGGCTTTTCAACATGGTCTTTTGGAAGAAAAAATAATCGACCGAGCTGTGCGGCGGGTTCTCACCCTGAAATTTGAACTTGGCCTGTTTGACAATCCTTACGTAGATGAGGCAGTTCCGGAAGTTGATTTTCGGGAGATAAATTTGGAGGCAGCCAGAGAAAGTGTTTGCTTGCTGGAAAACCGAAATCAAACGCTGCCTTTTTCAAAAAAAGTAAAAAATATTGCGGTCATCGGCCCGAACGCGGATGCGCTTTACAATCAGCTTGGCGATTATACGGCGCCGCAAAAAGCTGGGCGCGGTGTGACCGTTCTAGCTGGCATGCGGCAGGTGGCGCCTGATGATGTGGTGATTACGCATGAAAAAGGTGCTGAAATTCGCGAACGACTTCCAGAGAGTTTAAACCGCGCGCAAGAAGCTGCGGCGAATGCCGATCACATTGTGCTTGTGCTGGGCGGTTCAAGCGCGCGAAATTTCGATATGGAATTTCTGAAAAACGGCGCGGTTAGCTCAAAGGGGCCGAACATGGACGCTGGCGAAAACGTCGATGTGGCAAGCCTGGAACTCCCGGAATGTCAGATGGAGCTGTACCGAAAGATGCGCGAACTACACATTCCACTCACCGTTGTCATCATTGCCGGTCGACCAAATGCAATCGCTGAAATCGCGGAAACTACAGACGCGCTACTTATGTCGTTTTATCCGGGCGCGCAAGGCGGCGAAGCAATTGCGGAAACGCTATTCGGACACAACAATCCGTCGGCAAAACTGCCTGTTAGCATTCCGCGCCAAACGGGGCAACTGCCCGTGTACTACAACCAAAAGGACGTCGTCTACCAAGAAAACTACTTTGACGGAAGCGGCGCCGCACTATACCCATTCGGCTACGGAAAAAGCTACAGCACGTTTGAATATCAGTCGTTAACCACTGAAAAATCAATTCTTTCTGTAGAAAAACTTGAACAAGGCGAGACTTTTATTTTGAAAGTAGGCGTAGCAAACGTTTCAGCGCGCACTGGAAAAGAAGTCATCCAACTATACGTGCATGGCAGGACTGGTAGTATCACAAGGCGCAAACGCGAATTGAAAGCCTTTTGCAAAATGGAACTAAAAGCTAATGAACATCAAACGATGTGCTTTAAAATTGGAAAAAAAGAACTTGAAGTTTGGTCTAGTCAGAAAAAATACCAACTTGAACCCGGGAAAGTCGATATTTTCATTGGAAACGGCCGGGAAACTTTTTTAGAAACAGTGATAGAGATTGAGGAGGCTTAACTCATGGAAGGGATGGAATTAGCGTCGTTTGAAATTATTAGTTCAGTCGGCGCAGCTAGAAGTTGTATTATTGAAGCCATGCAGCTAGCGAGGCAGGGGAAGTTTAAAATCGCCTACGGGAAAATCGATGAGGCGAATCGCTATTTAAGTGATGGGCACAAGAAGCATGTTGAACTCATTCAAAAAGAATCTGAAGGCGACGAAGTGCCTGTTTCCATTCTTTTTATGCATGCAGAAGACCAATTTATGACCACATACTCATTGCGCGATGTTGCGTATGAAATGATTGCAATATGGGAAGAACTCAAATCAGAAAAAGTTTAAGCTATAGTTAGATTTTATTCTGTAAAAATAAAGAAGCATACATCTAGTGATAATGCCATCTTGGATAATGGTTTTCATTAGATGTATGCTTGTTTTTACGCTTAATAATCTTGAACTTCAATCACAACCGCAGTGCCAGATGCTGTGACCATCAGCATACCATTGTCAGCGCCGAGTACCTCATAATCGATGTCTACGCCGATAATCGCATTCGCTCCAAGTTGTTCAGCGCGGTTTTCCATTTCGCGAATCGCTTCTTCACGCGCCGCAATTAATTCGTCCTCATAGCCTTGCGAACGACCGCCGAAGAAATTCCGCAAACCAGCACCGATATCTTTGACGAAATTCACGCCTGTAATGACTTCACCGAATACAATTTTCTTATACTCGACGATTTTTTGCCCTTCAATATTTGGAGATGTTGTTGTAATCATATGTCAGCCTCCTTTATTTTTCTTTAGTGTACCTCGTTTTAAAAAGAAAATCAAAGAAGCTAGGAAAGTGATTCCTAGCTTCTTTACGTGGGTGTTGTTCAATTAAATTTCTTTCATTGCGTCACTTAAAACTTTTTTAAGTGTTTCAGCTGAGTTGCGCATTTGTTCTTTTTCTACGTCATTTAGTTTCATTTCAACAATGTGGCGCACGCCTTGGCGGTTAACGACCGCTGGAGCACCAATGTAGATATCGTTTAAGCCGTAGTGGCCATCTAAATAGACAGAAAGTGGCAAAATTGCGTTTTCGTTGTTTAAAATCGCTTTGGAAATACGTGCTAGAGCTGCTGCAATACCATAGAAAGTTGCGCCTTTTTTATTGATAATTTCATAGGCTGCATCACGCACGCTGATGAAAATCGTATCCATCGCACCTTGTTCATTTTCTGAAATCCATTCTGTGATAGGAAGTCCGCCGACAGTTGTGTGGCTCCACGCTGGGAACTCTGTGTCACCATGTTCGCCTAAAATGTACCCGTGTACATTACGCGCATCTACTTTTAAATAATCAGCAATAGACATACGGAAACGAGCAGTATCAAGACTTGTGCCAGAACCGATGACGCGTTCTTTAGGAAGTCCAGAGAATTTCCAAGTCGCATAAGTAAGGATATCAACTGGATTTGAGGCAATTAAGAAAATCCCGTCAAAGCCACTTGCCATAACTTCATCGACAATCCCTTTCATAATTTTTATATTACGATTAACAAGATCAAGACGTGTTTCGCCTGGTTTTTGAGCTGTACCAGCTGTGACAACTACTAAATCTGCATCGTGGCAATCGCTATAATTAGCGGAATAGATTTTTTTAGGTGCGGAAAAAGGAACAGCATGACTTAAATCGATAGCATCTCCGATAGTTCTGTCCTTATCGATATCGATAATACCGAATTCTTGGCCGATATTTAAATTTACACAAGCAAATGCGTAACTTGAACCAACAGCTCCATCACCGACTAAAATTATTTTTTGGTGGTCTTTCATAATTAAATTTCCTCCTTAGCAAACTTTTTACTAATACAGTATAACACTTTATTACACATTGTGAAACCCTGAACGTCCTTAATTTGGAAATTTGTACTAATAAATTTATGAAAACGCTGTAATACAGTTTGAAAGCTCTTCCATTCCAAATATTTCTATAATTAACGCAGTAATTTTTTGAGAAATACATCGGATTGCGCTAAAATTGAAGTATGATAACTAAATTTCACGCTAGTTTCTGTTTACCTTTTATGAAAGAAAATAAACCTTGTTTGCCGAAAAACTTGGTTTAAGGCGACTTTCTAATTGTTTTAACTTTTACTACTAGGGTAAAGATAGTTATTGTAGAATACAAAATGAATGAGTGGAGTGAATTTTTTATGGCAACTAATTTAGAAGTTCAAAAAAGAGATACGAAACAACATTCGCAAGTGACAGAAATCCGTGTGGCAGGTCGTATTCCAGGTATTATTTACGGTTATCAATCTGAGAATATTACGATTTCAGTTGATTCCCTTGAGTTAATTAAAACGATTCGAGAACATGGGCGTAATGCAGTATTCTCAGTAACTATTGATGGAAAAAAATTAAATGTTCTTTTACACGAATACCAAATAGATCCACTAAAAGACGAACTAATCCATGTCGATTTCTTAGCCGTGAACATGAGCGAAGAAGTTGAAGCAGATGTGCGTATTGATTTAGTAGGAGAATCTTCTGGGGTTAAAGAAGGCGGCGTCTTGCAACAAGTCCTTTATGAAGTGACGGTTGCCGCAACGCCAGATAAGCTTCCAGAAGCAATTGAAGTAGATATTACAAAATTAGCGATTGGTGACTCACTTGCAGTGGGTGATATTCCTAAAAATACCGATTTTGAAATTAAAACAGACGTGGAAGAAGCTGTAGTAACTGTTGCTGCACCACGTACCGAAGTTGAAACAACAGCCGGTGAAGAAGTTGCCGAACCAGAAGCAGCTCACGGGTCAGCAGAAGAGCCAGTTGAATAAATAAGAAAAAGCGCAAGGTTTTTGTTTTGAAAACCTTGCGCTTCATTTTTGTTTACGGAAATGAAGTAAGGGTTTAGAATGCAAACAGCGAATAAGTAATTTAAATGGGGTAAAGCTCATCAATAGAAGAAAGTATAGAATCACCAGATGAATTCTTGCTTAAAGGCTGCTCAACTTAATTGTTGAGTTTTTTTATTTTATAGAAGTTAATATCAGGCATTGCAATGTCTATCTGCCCTTTTTTAGTTAACTGATATTTACATTCTGTTATATGAAAAACTTTCAAAACTCTAAATCGCATGTTATAATTTAGGCAATAACTTTCTAGTGAAACCAGTTCATTTATGAAGTGGTTTTCGTGTGCATAGGAGAATAAATGGATGAAGATGATTGTTGGACTGGGAAATCCAGGAAAAAAATATGAACGAACAAGGCACAATGTTGGGTTCATGGTAGTTGATGAACTTAGCTATCGTTTTAGTGCGCCTTGGAAAAGTTCGAAATTTAATGGCATGGTGAGTCAGCTCGTAATAAACGGCGAGAAAGTGTTGCTCGTAAAACCGCTGACGTTTATGAATGTATCTGGTGAGTGTGTTCGTCCGCTTATGGATTATTATCAAATTGATATAGAAGATTTAATCGTTGTATATGATGATTTGGATTTGCCAGTTGGGAAAATCAGGCTGCGGCAAAAAGGCAGTGCAGGTGGACATAACGGGATGCGTTCGTTGATTCAACATTTAAAAACACAAGATTTTAACCGAATTCGTGTAGGGATTGACCGACCGCCAAAAGGTGAAATCATTCATTACGTGCTCGGGGATTTTCAAAAAATAGAACAACCAGATATAATTGCGGCCATAAAAAAAAGCGCAGATGCCATTGAAGATGCGACTAAAATGTCGTTTCTAGATGTAATGAATCGCTATAACTAAGCGTGCTGAGCTAGTAAAAGTCTAGCTTATGCGTGCTTAGTTGCTCGTGTTGGGAAGAAGGAATTTTCTGACAAATAAGCAATTGAAGATGGGAAGAGGAGAGGTTGACTTTGAAAGGTTTAAAACAATTAATTTTTGAACAAAAAGAAATCCGCCAAATCATTAGTGCGGTTAACGATAAAAAAGAATCACAACTCGTAACAGGATTATCGGGCTCATCGCGCGCACTTTTTGCGAGCGTACTTGAAGGAGCGACACAAAAACAAACGTTGCTCGTCACACATAATTTGTATCACGCGCAAAAATTGTACGATGATTTGCTCACATTAATCGACTTCGACCGCCTATTTTTATACCCGGCAGACGAACTCATTTCCTCCGAACTAAGCGTATCAAGCCCCGAACTTCGCGGTCAGCGCGTAGAAGCACTCGACTTTCTTCTTTCGGAAAAACCGGGAATTTTAGTTGTCCCTGTAGCGGGGCTTCGAAAAATACTTCCGCCCGTTTCGTTATGGAAAAAATACAACCTGCAAATTGTTCAAGGTGAGGAAATTGATCCCGAACAGCTAAAAGAAAGCCTCGTGACAATGGGCTATACAATGAGTGGTATGGTCAATACGCCCGGAGAATTCAGCATTCGCGGTGGCATTATCGATGTCTATCCAATCACAGAAGAATTCCCCGTGCGCATTGAACTTTTTGATACAGAAATTGATTCGCTTCGCTATTTCGATGTTGAAACGCAGCGTTCGCATCAGAAACTTGCTGAATTTCGCATCTTGCCCGCAACGGAAATTTTGCTTGAGCAAGCTTATTTCCCAGATATTGTGACGCGCCTTGAAAAAGGTCTTGCTGCAACGTTAAAAAACATGAAAAACGAAGAAGACAAGCAAGGCTTAATGGAAAATATCGAAACGGATTTGGAACTGCTTCGTTCGGGAATAAAGCCGGATATGTTCTTTAAATATATTGGACTAGCCTACCCAGATCCCGCCTCGATCCTCGACTATGCCGCACAAGATATGCTTTTCGTTTTAGACGAGTATGGACGCATTCAAGAAACCGACGAACGTTTAGAAAAAGAAGAAGCAGAATGGCATACGGAAACGCTCAGCCGGCTAGAAACCGTGCGCGATGTCAAATTGGGCCACCATTTTAAAGAGCTTATGGAAAGCGTGCGGACGCCGAAAATTTATTTGACGTTATTCCAAAAAGCACATAGCGCCATGCGCGTTTCGCAAACAACCAATTTAGTTTATAAGCAAATGCAACAATTTCACGGACAAATGTCTGTTTTAAAAACGGAATTAGATAGCTGGCACAAAAATAATTATGCGGTCGTCATTTTGGCGCCTTCCGTAGAACGGGCAACTAAAATGCAACAGACTTTGGCAGATTATGACATGGAAAGTGTCATTTTAACGCGCGAAGAAGATGTGCCAAAATACGGCGCTGTCCAATTTGTCATCGGTACCTTCCAAAACGGCTTTGAATTACCGCTTGCAAAAGTGGTCATCATTAGCGAAACGGAACTTTTTAATAAAAAGACGAAAAAAGTTAAAAAACGCCAGAAACTTTCAAATGCTGAACGAATTCAAAGTTATTCGGAACTTAAAGTTGGCGATTATGTCGTTCACGTCAACCACGGTATCGCACGCTACGTCGGCATGGAAACCCTTGAAATTAGCGGCGTTCATAAGGATTATTTGCTACTGGTTTACCAAGGTGAAGACAAATTATTTATCCCTGTGGAACAGCTCGATTTAGTCCAAAAATATGTAGGGGCTGAGGGGAAAGCACCGAAATTAAATAAGCTTGGCGGTTCAGAGTGGAAGCGCGTCAAAACAAAAGTGAAGGCGTCTGTGCAAGATATTGCGGATGATTTGATTAAGCTTTACGCAGAACGTGAGGCGGAGAAAGGCTTTGCGTTTAGTCCGGATAGCGATATGCAGCGCGAATTTGAGGATTCATTCCCGTATCAACCAACTGAAGACCAAATTCGTTCGATTCGGGAAATTAAGCATGACATGGAACGCATTCGCCCGATGGACCGGCTTCTCGTTGGAGATGTTGGTTACGGGAAAACGGAAGTTGCGCTTCGTGCGGCGTTTAAGGCGGTCATGGACGGCAAGCAAGTCGCATTTTTAGTACCGACGACCATTTTGGCGCAGCAACATTTTGAAACGATGAAAGAACGCTTCCAAGGTTTTCCAATTAATATTGGGCTATTAAGCCGTTTTAGAACGCGGAAACAACAAAACGAAACAATTTCCGGCTTGGCGTCTGGAACGGTGGACATTGTCGTTGGGACGCATCGCCTTCTTTCGAAAGACGTAAAATATCGCGACCTCGGCTTCCTAATTGTCGACGAGGAACAACGCTTTGGTGTGACGCACAAGGAAAAAATCAAACAAATCCGGTCTAAAATTGATGTTTTAACCTTGACGGCGACGCCGATTCCGCGGACGTTACACATGTCCATGCTCGGCGTGCGTGATTTGTCTGTCATTGAAACGCCACCGGCAAATAGATTTCCTGTGCAAACGTATGTTACAGAACAAAATAACGTTTTAGTTCGCGAGGCAATTGAGCGGGAACTAGCACGTGAGGGACAAGTGTATTATTTATATAATCGAGTCGAATCGATTTTGCAAAAAGCAGATGAAATTTCCATGCTCGTTCCAGATGCGCGTGTGGCTGTAGCGCACGGTCAAATGACAGAATCCGAGTTAGAATCGGTCATCTTAAGCTTCCTTGAAGGGGAGTATGACGTGTTAGTGACGACGACGATTATTGAAACGGGCGTGGATATTCCAAACGTGAATACGCTGTTTGTTCAAAACGCCGATCATATGGGGCTCTCGCAGCTCTACCAATTACGTGGTCGGGTTGGGCGTTGGAACCGCATTGCCTATGCTTACTTTATGTATCAAAAGGATAAAATTCTACGTGAGGAAGCTGAAAAACGACTTCAAGCGATTAAGGAATTTACTGAACTAGGCTCTGGATTTAAAATTGCGATGCGCGATTTGTCTATCCGCGGCGCGGGTAATATACTAGGAGCACAGCAACATGGCTTTATTGATTCAGTCGGATTTGACCTTTATTCGCAAATGCTTAAAGAAGCGATTGAAGCGCGCCGGCCGAAGGAAGAACAAGAACCCGTTGCACCAGTTGAAATCGACATTCAAGTTGATGCTTACATTCCAGAATATTATATTACGGACAGCAGACAGAAAATCGAAATGTATAAACGCTTCCGAAATGTCCTAGATGTGGAAGAACTTGAATCGCTGAAAAGCGATATGATGGATCGTTTTGGGGAATATCCAGAAGAAGTGGAGTACTTATTTACGGTGACAGAACTTCGTGTGCATGCGCTTCTTGTTGGTGTAGAGCTAATCAAGGAAGAAGCGAAAAAAATCACGATTCTCTTCTCGGAAAAAGGAACGGGAAATATTCGCGGTGACAAAGTGATGGAAGTGATTTCGGAATACGGGAGAAATGTTGGTGTTGGCATGGAAGGGACTTGCCTAAAACTCACGATGAACGTGCAAAACAAGAGTTTGCAGGAATGGCTGTATGCGGTGAAAGCCATCATCGAAAACTTGAAAACCGCTTTAAAAGAGCCGAGTGAGGTTGAAAACTAAAGGGGAAATGTAGCAGAAAGGCGGCATAGTATGTCAGAACGCTCGATTAAAAACTTAATGCGCGGCGCAATGTGGCTCACAATTGCCTCGCTAATTTCCAAAATTCTAAGCGCCATTTATCGTGTACCGTTCCAAAACATGGTCGGCGATGTCGGTTTTTATATTTTTCAACAAGTTTATCCGTTTTACGGGATTGCGATGACTTTTGCGCTAGGCGGCTTCCCAGTTGTCATTTCGAAAATGATGGCCGAAGCTGAAGGAAACACGAGGCGCCAACAAATTATTTTGCAATCCATTTACCGGACACTCCGAGTAGTGAGCATCTTACTGTTTCTATTTCTATTTGCCTTCGCGTACAGCATTGCAAATATGATGGGCGACTTGCAACTTGCACCGCTCATTCAAACCGTAAGTTTTGTTTTCCTGCTCACACCGCAACTCGCTTTTTTGCGCGGCTATTTCCAAGGCCAAGATGACATGATACCAACCGCCGTTTCACAAACCATCGAACAGCTCATTCGCGTCGGCATCATCATCGTCGGCGCATGGCTCGCAGTTAAAAGCGGCCAAAGCCTCTACACAGCAGGCAGTATGGCCATGAGCGGCGCCTTTTTCGGCGGACTTGCTGCCGTCTTAATTTTAAGGCATTTTCATAAGAAAAGACTTTCCGAAGGTGGCTTAAAAGTTTGGGGAAGCTTCCCGAGCAAAACTGAAAAGCGAGGAATTGCTAAGGCGTTTCTCATTCAAAGTCTAGCCATTTGTACAGTTAGCGCCATGCTAATTATTTTCCAACTGCTCGATTCCTTTCAAGTCTATCGCCTAATGATTGAAGGTGGCATTCCAGATTTAGTAGCTAAATCGCTTAAAGGGGTATACGATAGAGGGCAGCCCATTTTACAGCTCGGTCTAGTCCTTTCAACCGGCCTTGCGCTTGCGCTTGTACCAATGATTACCGCGGCACGAGTGAGCGGCGAACGCAAAAAATTGGAACGCTCCGTGCTTCTCGGCATGAAACTCACACTCATTTTATCCGCCGCAGAAACAGTCGGACTTATCGTCATCATGCGCCCGCTAAACCAGATGCTCTTTGAAACGAGCGACGGCACGCTAGTCTTGCAGCTTTTTATGCCCGCCGTCTTTTTGAGCTCGCTTATCATTATGACAAGCAGCATTTTGCAAGGCTTCGGCAAGATTTCCGTTCCCGCAGTGGCCGTTTTAATTGGGGCAATAACAAAATGTGCAGCGAACGCATTTCTTGTCCCCCGTTACGCCACGCTCGGCGCGTCTTTAGCCACGTGTATCGGTCTCTTTGTTATTTTAGTGGTTTGTTATTTTGCACTAAAGCAGAATGCCGACGTGCCATTTTTCGAACGGCAGACCATCTTCAATTTATGCGGCGCCCTTCTTGTGATGTGTGTGTTCCCAGTGTTGTGGGAGTGGCTTGCGCCCGCCGTAACAAGAACAGGCAGCGCCGTACAAGCAGTCCTAAGTGTAGCACTTGGCGGCGGCGTATTCTTAATCTTCGCGCTCCGCTACAAACTGCTCACTGCTCGTGATTTCACATACCTACCATTTGGCGCCAGATTATTATGGCTCAGTCAAAAGGTAGTAAAAAATAAATAAAGAGGTGTAAAAAAATGCGTTTAGATAAATTTTTAAAAGTTTCTAGATTAATAAAACGCCGTACAGTTGCAAAAGAAGTAGCTGAAAAAGGGCGAATTGCAATTAACGGAGTTGTTGCCAAACCAGGTACAAATGTAAAAGTAGGTGACGAGCTTGTTATTCGCTTTGGTCCAAAAACGGTGACAGCGAAAATCGACCGTTTAGAAGAAAATGCCAGAAAAGAAGCAGCTGCAGAAATGTATACGATTATAAGCGAAACGCGAAATGATGCTGAATAAAAAAAGCCCAAACCAAGTCGTTAATTGGTTTGGGCTTCTTTTTGTTTTGTAAAAGATGAGCGGACGTTTGTTATTGAAGAAAAGTCTTCATCTTCTTGCTCATATATAAGTGTATCGTTTAATAATTTGAACGTCGCTGAAATGTTTTCTTTTGTAAACTCGATATAATATTTATCATTTTTTTCGGTTTCTTTTATTTGACTTATATTTTTATTTTTTTTAAGACTATTTAAATGAGTAGGGATGCTCCCTCTGTCGGAAGCGGTTTTATATGAATAGATTTTAAGTACTTTTACTTCGCCTGTTAACTCATATCCCTCTTTATCTTGGCGAGGTTTCGTCTGATACTTCGTGATAGTTGTTTCAACCATATTCTTAACCGTATGCTTCACTTCCCCGTTGTAAGAAATTTCGATATGTGTTTTGACATGGCTACCTTTCGCATCATAAGTCATAGGCTCCTCGTCGTCAAGAGTTACGGTCGATTCTTCAATATTCCAAGTCCCTACATACTGTTTGTCGATTTTGCTCCCACAACCACTGAGAAGTGCAAGGATTAAAATAAATAGAGTGCTAAAAATAAATTTTTTCATATAGTAATTCTCCTAAGTTAGTAAAGTTATTTTGTGAAAATGGAGGTACTTTTTGCATTTCCGTAATTTTTATTGAATTGAGTTTGGACAAGGGTCTTGTTTTTAAATTTTAAATTAATTCGGATGCCCGTAGAAAATTTTTGGGTATATTCGATACGGTACTCGCCATTTTTTTCTTTCCCCGAAACATCGCTAAGCTCTTCTGATGATTTCAAATCGGCAAGTGTACTTTTCGCAAATTCTTTATCTAAATCCGTTTTGTAAGGTAGGGTAATACTTTTTTTATAATCGCCCGTTAACCGATATTTTCCTTTTTCGTCCACAGGCTCAAGCTTATAGTCAGCTGTTGATTTGACATCACCATTGATGGTTTTTTCTTCGACTTTACCATTAGCGGAAATTTTTATATGGCCAACGGGTGTAATACTTCCTTTCCTTTCTTTACCATCGATAAGCAGAGTGAAATTTTTTAGCGACCACTTGCCAGCGTGTGCATCATCAACTACGTTACCGCAACCTCCGAGTAAAGTTAAAGGTAAAACAATTAACAAGCTAAAAATCATTTTTTTCATGTTGTATACTCCTTTTTATGTTTTGACAATTATCGTTTTAGTTTAACATAAAAAATTAACCAATGGGAAAAGAATTTTAAGCCTACGTAGTCATTGTTTTTTCAACGGTTTTTATTTTTGTAAAAAAATAGTCGATTTCACGGATACCAATAGACAAACAGAAAAAAAATTGTTATTATTTTAGATAGGAGAATCTTTTTACTTGACTAGGAGGTGCGATAGATGAAGAATGAAAAAAATGTGACGCGTATGCAGAATCGCTATATTAAAGACACGCAAACGTTGAAGAAAATTAAAAATCGTCGTCGCGTTGCCTTAGCTAGAAGGCTTACAGGCCTTGTAGTTGTTTTAGTCATTGTTTTCGGTGCGTTATTTTTCACTTATACAAAACAAGCATTATTGTTACAAGAGAAAAAAACTGAAAAAGTAAAAACAGAGCAAAAGCTCGCTGATTCAAAAAAGGAAGAAAAAGCTTTGAAGAGTCAAATCAATAAATTGCATGATGATGATTATATTGCGAAACTAGCTAGAAGCGAGTATTATCTTTCGAAGGAAGGCGAGATTATTTTTAATACGCCAACTGGAGATGATGAGAAAAAAACATCGTCAAATTAGTAGAGCAAACTATTTTGACATGGCTTTAAATAACGTTATAATAAATGTTGTAAAGAGTGATTTTTAAGGAGGAAGCTTTTTTTTATGTCGATCGAAGTAGGCAACAAGTTGCAAGGGAAAGTTACTGGGATTACTAATTTTGGAGCGTTTGTGGAGCTTGAAGGTGGCAAAACAGGTCTGGTCCATATTAGTGAGGTTGCAGATAATTATGTGAAAGATATTAATGATATTTTGACTGTTGGGGATGAAGTTACCGTTAAAATTATGAATGTTTCTGATGACGGGAAAATTGGTCTTTCAATTCGTAAAGCTGTAGATCGTCCAGAGCGTCCAGAACGCAATTACGATAAGAAGCCTAAATTCAATAAGAAGCCGGTAAGAAGTGCGAAGCCAGCGGAGAATTTTGAAGATATCATGGCTCAATTTTTAAAAGATAGTGAAGATCGTCTATCGACAATTAAACGTCAAACAGAATCAAAACGTGGTGGTCGTGGCGCTCGTCGCGGCTAAACCGATTATAGAAATAAATTAGGATGGGTGAAGCCCATCCTTGTTTTCTCATATAAAGATGGAAGAAAGGTCTTTTTTCATGGATGATTTTTTAAGACGTGTTGAAAATGAAATAGTGAAATATGACCTAATCCGGCCAAATGAAAAGTTGCTTGTCGCAGTTTCAGGTGGTCCGGATTCTTTGGCGTTGCTGCATTTCCTAATGAATCGCCAAGGCGCAAACAATCTAGTTGTTCTCCACGTGAATCATTTGCTTCGCGCTGAGTCAGACGAGGAAGCGGATTTCGTTCGCAGCTTTGCGGAGAGGCACAATCTTGCTTTTATCCAAAAGAAAGTAGACGTTCAGAGCTTGGCGGTTTCTGAAAAAAGAGGGATTGAAGAGACGGCGCGTCTTGTGAGGTATCGTTTTTTTGAGGAGTCGATGCTGGAGTCGGGGATTCAGAAAATTGCGCTTGCGCACCATGCTGATGATCAAATTGAAACGATTTTGATGCGTCTTGTTCGCGGAAGTTCAGGTACGGGGCTTTCTGGAATCCGTCCTATGCGTATGCTGGGTGAAGGTCATGTTATTCGTCCGTTTCTTTCCGTTTCGAAAAAAGATATTTTAGCCTATACGTCGGAACATAAGCTTCCATTTGTTGTCGATGCATCTAATGAAATGGATAATTTTACGCGGAATCGTTTTAGAAAACATATTGTTCCGCTACTTGAAAAGGAAAACGTTGGCATTGCTGAGCATTTTAAAAATTTTTCGGATGAAACGTGGGAGGATTTTCACTTTTTAGATGAAATGGCACTGTCCGAATTTGAGAAAATTGCTGTAAAAGAAGAGGGCTTTGTTAAAATAGAGCGAAATGCAGTAGAAAATATGGCGAATCCTTTACAACGGCGCATAATTCATTTACTATTAAAATATCTGTATAATAATGATATTCAAGATATTTCAAAGCGTCATATAGAAGCAATTTATGGTGTTATTCATGGAAATAATCCTTCTGCCACACTCAATTTGCCAAAAAACGTCATCTTTAGGCGTACATATGACCAACTAGAAGCATTTTTCTATAAAGAAGAGGTAAAGAAGGAATTTTATTATCAGATAGCTCCGAATGATCGGATTGAAATGTTAGACGGTTCTGTTTTTAAAATGCGACAAAAAAGCTCTGTCGTTCAAACAGCAGGCCTAAATGGCATTATTATAGATGCTGAGGCCGTTTCCTTACCCCTTGTTATTCGTAATCGCCTTCCGGGTGACAGAATGACACTCAAAGGGACTGGCGGGACGAAAAAATTAAAAGACATTTTTATCGATGCTAAAATCCCTAAATTCTTACGAGATACGATTCCTGTTGTAACAGATGATAATGGGAAAGTTTTGTGGGTGCCAGGTGTTAAGGAATCCTGTTATGTTGTAAAACCAAGTCGCGAAAAAAAGCAATTTATTATGAGGTATAGCAAGAATTTAGGAGGAAAGAAAAGCATGCATAACGATATTCAAAAGGTGCTAATTAGTGAAGAGGAAATTCAAAAGAAGATTCGTGAGCTTGGTGTTGAGTTAACGACAGAATATGAGGGACGTAATCCGCTAGTTATTGGCGTGTTAAAAGGTGCAACGCCGTTTATGACAGATTTAATTAAACGAGTCGACACCTACTTAGAAATGGATTTCATGGACGTTTCAAGTTACGGAAATGGCATGGTTTCGTCTGGTGAAGTCAAAATCATTAAAGATTTAAATACATCTGTTGAAGGACGAGATGTTTTAATTGTAGAAGATATTATTGATAGCGGACGTACACTTAGTTATTTAGTAGACTTGATTAAGTATCGAAAAGCAAAATCGGTGAAGCTCGTAACGTTACTCGATAAACCAGAAGGCCGAAATGTTGATATTGATGCCGACTATGTTGGGTTTATTGTCCCAAATGAATTTGTCGTTGGGTACGGACTTGATTTTGCTGAAAGATATCGTAACTTACCGTATATTGGTGTTTTAAAACCGGAAATTTATTCGGAGTGATAAAATTTCACTTTTGCCACGCTTTTTTGCTAAAATGTAAAGTATAAGTAAAAAGGTTGATAAAGTAAGTAGAAATTTTGCGAAACATGCAAATTAGTAGGCAACACGCCAGCGTTATGCTATTATTAATCTTAGTTTTTTAGCTCATAATACCTATTGGGGAATGACTTTACTAATAAATGAATCTTCGTGAGAGAAATTGAATTTCGGATGTGTTTTTTCGGAAAAATAGGGAAAAGTTTGTTGTTTCCTTGAAGCCAATTTTAAAAGTATAATCCAGGCTCTTACGTGGGAGGAGGTACGGAATGAACAGATTTTTTAGAAATGCAATATTTTATGTCATAATATTCCTAGTCATCATTGGAATTGTAGCTTCCTTTAACAATAATAAAGAGGCAGCCAAGGATATTAGTTATTCAGAGTTTATGACGAAACTGGAGGACGGGGATGTAAAATCATTTACTATCCAACCTGATCGCAGTGTTTATACAATTGAAGGTGAATTTAAATCTTCAGATAAATCATCAGAGGATGATAAGAAAGTATTAGGCCAAAATAAAAGTGATACGGCCTTCACAACTTATGCGCTTAGTAGTGATACGCTATTAACGGATATGCAAAAAGAAGCAGATAGCAATAAAACTAAATGGGAAGTTGTCCCAGCTAAACAAAATAATGGATGGGTTACCTTCCTTTCTTCCATTATTCCGTTCCTAATTATCATTATCCTGTTCTTCTTCTTAATGAGCCAGTCACAAGGTGGCGGCGGTGGTAAAGTAATGAGCTTTGGTAAGAGCAAAGCAAAACTTTACAATGACGATAAGAAGAAAGTGCGATTTACAAATGTTGCAGGAGCAGATGAGGAGAAACAAGAACTTGTTGAAGTGGTTGAGTTCTTGAAAGATCCGCGTAAATTTGCTGATTTAGGTGCACGTATTCCAAAAGGTGTGCTTTTAGTCGGACCACCGGGAACAGGTAAAACGTTACTTGCCCGTGCTGTAGCAGGAGAAGCGGGTGTGCCATTCTTCTCAATCAGTGGTTCTGACTTTGTAGAAATGTTTGTTGGTGTCGGTGCGAGCCGTGTTCGTGATTTGTTCGAAAATGCGAAGAAAAATGCGCCATGTATTATCTTTATCGATGAAATTGATGCTGTAGGTCGTCAGCGTGGTGCTGGCATGGGCGGTGGTCACGATGAACGTGAACAAACGCTTAACCAATTGCTCGTTGAAATGGATGGTTTCGGTGGTAATGAAGGTATTATCATTATCGCAGCAACGAACCGTGCAGATGTACTTGACCCAGCCCTTCTTCGTCCAGGCCGTTTCGACCGTCAAATTATGGTTGACCGCCCAGACGTAAAAGGCCGTGAAGCAGTATTACGCGTACACGCTAGAAACAAACCTTTAGCCAAAAGTGTTGATTTAAAAGCGATTGCGCAACGTACGCCTGGTTTCTCCGGGGCAGACCTAGAAAACTTACTAAATGAAGCGGCATTAGTTGCTGCTCGTGCTGATAAAAAGCAAATTGATATGAGTGATTTAGACGAAGCGAGCGACCGCGTTATTGCTGGTCCTGCTAAGAAAAATCGCGTTATTTCTAAAAAAGAACGCCGCACAGTTGCTTACCACGAAAGTGGACATACAGTTGTCGGTATGGTGCTTGATGAAGCCGAAACAGTTCATAAAGTAACCATTGTTCCACGTGGACAAGCCGGCGGTTACGCTGTCATGCTTCCGAAAGAAGACCGCTTCTTAATGACGAAAGCAGAACTTCTTGACCGAATTACGGGCTTGCTTGGTGGACGTGTTGCTGAAGAAATTACGTTCGGTGAAGTTACAACAGGCGCAAGTAATGACTTTGAACGCGCAACAGAAATTGCACGCCGCATGGTAACAGAATGGGGTATGAGTGATAAAATTGGACCGCTTCAATTCACATCAGGAAACGGTCAAGTGTTCATGGGTCGCGACTTCGGGAGCGATAAAGGATTCTCTGATAAGATTGCTTATGAAATTGACACAGAAGTTCAAAGCCTTATTCGCTACTGTTACGACCGCGCCAAAAATATTCTTTTAGAACATAAAGAGCAACATGTTCTAATCGCGGAAACACTTCTTGAAGTGGAAACGCTAGATGCTCGCCAAATTCGTTCGCTATTTGATGACGGTGTAATGCCTCCAGATGCGGATACATTAACGGTTGAAGAATATCCTTCCGAAAAAGATGATGAAGAACCAAAATCTTTTGATGAAGAAAAAGCGGAATTGAAGCACGAAGAAGCAACTGAAGAGAAAACGCAAGAAACGACATCAGAAGAAGCTGAAAGTGCAGAAGAAAAACCACAAGATAAAAAAGACAACGAATAATAATAGAAAGGACTAAGCATACGTGCTTAGTCCTTTCTTAGAACAAAAACGAGGTGTGAAGGCAATGATTTTAGTCATCGACGTAGGAAATACAAATTGCACGTTTGGGGTTTATGACGGTGAGGAGTTGAAGCGGACTTTTCGGATTGCGACAGATAAGGCGAGGACGGCAGATGAATTAGGGATGCTCGTATTAAGCTTTTTAAACCATGAAAAAATATTACCAGAACAAGTGACGGATGTTGTGATTTGTTCGGTAGTGCCACCCGTTATGCATGCTGTTCAAACGATGAGCACACGCTATTTCCAAGTTGAACCGCTCGTTGTCGGGCCAGGGATTAAAACGGGTTTGAATTTAAAAGTGGAAAATCCGCGGGAACTGGGCGCCGACAGAATTGTGAATGCGGTCGCGGCTCTTGAAGAATACAAAAGCCCGATTATTATTGTTGATTTTGGCACAGCCACAACATTTTGCTACATTGACGAAAAAGGCACCTATCAAGGCGGAGCGATTGCACCAGGCATCATGACGGCGACGGAAGCACTTTACAATCACGCCGCAAAACTACCTCGGGTGGATATAAAAGCTTCGCAAAACGTAATTGGCAAGACGACAGTGACCTCTATGCAGGCCGGCATTTTTTATGGCTTCATCGGCCAATGTGAAGGGATTATTTCGGTGATGAAAAAAGAAGCCGGAACAAACCCAATTGTTGTCGCGACTGGTGGTTTGGCGCGTCTGATTACTGAGAAATCGACACTTGTCGATGTGGTGGATCCCTTTTTAACCTTAAAAGGATTGTACGTATTATATAAGCGAAATAAAGGAGAAAAGAAATGAACGATTATTTAGTGAAAGCTTTAGCATATGATGGTCGCGTGCGAATTTATGCAGCGATTACAACAGAAACAGTTAGCGAAGGGCAAAGGCGCCATGATACGTGGCCGGTAGCTTCCGCTGCGCTTGGCCGTACGATGACAGCGACGCTCTTTTTAGGTGCGATGCAAAAAGAAAATCAGAAAATCACAGCAAAAATTGAAGGAAATGGCCCAATCGGCGCAATTATTGCGGATAGTAATACGCAAGGTGGGGTCCGCGGTTACGTCACTAATCCGCACGTCAATTTTGCGGATTTAAATGAAGCCGGGAAACTAGATGTGCGCCGCGGCGTTGGGACAGAAGGAACGCTTTCTATTGTAAAAGATTTAGGTTTTGGCGAAAATTTTACTGGCCAAATTCCAATTGTATCAGGGGAAATTGCTGAGGACTTCACGTATTATTTGGCAAACTCCGAACAAATCAACTCATCTGTAGGTGTAGGCGTCCTTGTTAATCCTGATACGACAATCAAAGCGGCCGGCGGTTTTATGCTGCAACTTCTGCCAGGTGCTGATGACGCGCTAATTACCGAAATCGAAAAGAATTTGGCGAAATGCCCAACTGTTTCGCGCATGATTGATAGCGGGGAAACGCCAGAAAGTATCATCGCGCTTCTTGCGGGTGGTGCTGAAAAAGTAAAAATTTTAGAAACGATTCCTGTCCGTTTTGAATGCAACTGTTCAAAAGAGCGCTTTAAAACAGCGATTATTTCATTAGGCAAAGACGAAATTCGTGCAATGATTGATGAAGAACACGGGGCGGAAACGGAATGCCATTTTTGCCGAAACCATTACCATTTTTCGGAAGAAGAGTTGGAAAGTTTATATGAAGAAGCGAAATAAAAAATCATCCGCGTTATGCGGATGATTTTTTATTTAATCACTCGTCGCCACCATTCTTACCATAAAAATACATTAGAAAGCTGTTTCAAACGATAAAGATTCCCAATCGATTTTTAAAATTGACAAAACAACTCGGAATTAGGTAAAGTAAAAGAAAAGCTATTTGGAGGAGTGTTGAAATGAAAATTGCGAATTCAATTACAGAATTAATTGGAAATACCCCTATTGTAAAGTTAAATCGCTTACCGGAAAAAGGTAGTGCGGACGTTTATGTGAAGTTAGAATTTCAAAATCCAGGTGGGAGCGTGAAAGATCGCATTGCAAATGCTATGATTGAAGCAGCTGAAAAAGAAGGTGTCTTGAAGCCTGGTGATACAATCATTGAGCCGACAAGTGGAAACACAGGAATTGGTCTTGCGATGGTAGCAGCTGCAAAAGGGTACCATGCAATTTTCGTTATGCCAGATACAATGAGCCTTGAAAGACGTAAACTTCTTCAAGCATACGGTGCAGAACTTGTGCTCACAAAAGGTGCAGACGGTATGAAAGGGGCCATTCAAAAAGCAGATGAACTTGCTAAAGAACATGGTTATTTTATCCCGCAACAATTTCACAACCCTGCAAACCCACAGGTTCATGAAAAAACGACTGGTCCAGAGATTGTCGAAGCTTTCGGTAAAGATGGGCTTGACGCGTTCATTTCCGGCGTAGGAACTGGTGGTACTGTTACTGGTGCAGGACACGTGTTACGAAAAAATTATCCGGATATTAAAATCTATGCTTTAGAACCAGAAGAATCGCCTGTATTAAGTGGTGGTGCTCCTTCGCCGCATAAAATCCAAGGCATTGGGGCTGGATTTGTTCCAGATACACTGGATACAAAAGTATATGATGGTGTCCTTAAAGTGGCTAGTGAAGATGCTCTAGTTACCGCGCGTGAAGTTGCGAAAAAAGAAGGGATTTTAGTTGGGATTTCTTCTGGAGCGACAATTAAAGCTGCTTTAGACCTTGCTAAGGAGCTTGGCGAAGGAAAAAAAGTGCTTGCAGTTGTGGCGAGCAACGGTGAACGCTATTTAAGCACTGCGTTATATAATTTTGATGAGTAATAGATAATAGAAGGAGATGAGTGTCGTCACTCATCTCTTTTTATGTATAGAAATAAAATTCTAATCTTTTTCTAATCTTCTACACAGTAGAAACACTTTTTTTGCGCGTATGATGCATTTATAAGCTAACAACAAACAAAACATTTTCATTTCTTTCCCTTTTTAGAATGAAAATCCAAAACTCCCTTTTGGACCAATGCGGTTTACTCCCTTTTTTCCGCATTGGTTTTTGTTTGCGTAAAATGAAAAAAAGAAAATGAAACTCTTAACAAACTTTCATTTTCCTCACAGAAGATTTTAGGGAAATCTGTTTATTATATAGTTATAAGCTAACAACAAACAAAACATTTTCATTTTCCCCTTTTAAATGAAAATCCCAAAACTCCCTTTTTTAGCCAGTGTGGTTACTCCCTTTTCCACACTGGTTTTTTATGTCTAAAAGAAAACGTATATTCGCAAAGATTTTGAAATCTGTTAAAATATAGTTGTATAAGAATTGTCATTGTGACACCCAAATACCCTAACTGGTCAGAGCTAGGGTATTTTTTATGGGTTCAGAAGTTTGTTGTCGTCTAATTTCCATTACGCCGACCTTCTAATATGTGTTTGAAAAGCGTAATTACGCAACCAACTACAATCGGCGCAATTAAACTGGTATATAGAATTGCCATGTGTGCACCTGCCCTCTAACGAAATTCGTCAAAGGTAGACAATCATTTTATTATACCTTTTCATTCAAGAGGTGGCTATAGAATCACTGATAAAGCTAGATTTGGCGAAGTTTTACTATCTTTATGGAATAAAAAATAGAATGAGAAGAAAAAAATTAATTTCTTAATGAACTTTCATTTTTCTCACAGTAGATTTTAGGGAAATCTGTTTATTATATAGTCATAAGCTAACAACAACAAAACATTTTCATTTCTCCCCTTTAAATGAAAATCCCAAAACTCCCTTTTTGACCAACGTGGTTTACTCCCTTTTCCACGTTGGTTTTTTATGTGCTTTAAAACAAAAGAGGCTGCTATGAGCTATTTTGATGCTATAATAATGAAGAGAGGTGAGGCTATTGGTTAAAAAATGGGAGAAGTCACAAACCAGTCTAGTGATGGGGATTTTAAATATTACACCAGATTCATTTTCAGATGGTGGCGCATATATGGACGTGCAGGAAGCTGTTTTACATGCTGAAAAGATGGTGCTAGATGGTGCTAGTATTATTGATGTTGGTGGTGTTTCCACTCGCCCGGGACATTCGGAGGTTTCGATTCATGAGGAAATAAACCGTGTTATTCCTGTTATCAAAGCTCTACGCAAGGCGCTACCAAATACATATTTATCCATTGATACATGGCGCAGTGAGGTGGCGGAAGCAGCAGTGCTCGCTGGTGCCGATCTGTTAAATGATCAATGGGGCGCGAAAAAAGATTCTAAAATGGCGGCAATTGCTGCTAAATATGATATTCCGATTTGTTTGATGCATAACCGAATGGACCGGGATTATGAAAATTTTATGGAAGAAGTGAAGGCTGACTTAGAAGAAAGTGTTGCAATTTGTCGGCGGGCTGGCGTTAAAGATGAACATATTATTTTAGATCCGGGATTTGGATTTGCAAAATCGGTTGAGCAAAATTTGGAAGTCCTACGCCGCATTGACGAAATTGTCGCGCTAGGCTTTGAAGTTTTACTTGGAACGAGCCGTAAGTCAACAATCGGTCAAGTTTTAAACCTAGAAACAAACGATCGTATTGAAGGCACGGGAGCAACCGTCGTGTACGGTCTGGCGAAAGGCTGTCGTATTGTTCGTGTTCACGATGTGCTTGAAATAGCAAGAATGGTTAGAATGACAGATGCTATTATGGGACATATTGCTTTAAAAAACGAAAAAGGGTGAGAAAATGGATAAAATCTACTTAAATGAACTAAATTTCTATGGTTATCATGGTGTTTTGCCGCAAGAAAACCAGTTGGGGCAAGTTTTTCAAGTGTCTCTGGTGCTTCATTTATCGACGAAAGAAGCAGGGCGGACGGATAGTGTTGAGGATACGGTAAGTTATGCGGACGTTTACGAAACGGTGAAGGAAATTACTGAGGCGCGCGAGTTCAAATTGATTGAAGCACTTGCGGAAACAATTGCTACGGAAGTTTTGCGAGATTATGCAAAGCTTGAAGCCGTCACAGTGAAAGTCATTAAACCGAATCCGCCAATTCCGGGCCATTATCATTCTGTTGCGGTTGAAATTTATCGTGAGCGGAGTGTGGACTAAATGGCGCAAGCATTTTTATCTCTCGGTTCTAACATTGGTGAAAAGCTGGAAAATCTCACGCAAGCGGTTAAATTGCTGGCAGAAAATCCGAACATCACTGTTGAAAAAGTTTCCAGTGTTTACCAAACGGAGCCAGTTGGTTATGAGGATCAGGATATATTTTTTAACATTGCCGTTCAAATCGAGACAAGCCTCGCGCCAGAAGCGCTTCTCGATACATGTTTAAATGTTGAAAAGGAACTCGGTCGCGTGCGCTTGTTTAAATGGGGACCGCGGCTCATCGATGTAGATGTTTTGCTCTATGATGACATTCAAATCGATACCGAAAAACTCAAAATTCCACACCCTTTTATGCAGGAAAGAGCCTTTGTGATGTTGCCTCTTTCAGAAATTGCGGAGGAAGTCGCCAAAACTTACTTAGTTGAAAAATTAATCGAAAATCAAGGGATAAAACGGACAAATTTTCATCTAAAGTGGTAAAAAAAGCACTTGCGAAACTTTTAAACTGTGTTAACATAACACTAGCGTATGAAAAAGGAAAGAGGAAGGGGCTTTAAAAGCATGTTTCAAATTGGTGATGTGGAGATTAAAAACCGTGTAGTCGTTGCTCCGATGGCCGGAATATCAAACTCCGCTTTTAGACTTACAGTGAAAGAATTTGGTGCTGGCCTAGTGTGCTGCGAAATGATTAGCGGCAAAGGCATTGAGTACCGCAACCAAAAAACGATTGATATGCTCTATATAGATGAAAAAGAAAAGCCGTTAAGCTTACAAATTTTTGGCGGTGAGAAGGAAACGCTTGTGGAAGCTGCGAAATTTGTTGCAGAAAATACGACGGCGGACATTATCGACATTAACATGGGTTGTCCAGTTAATAAAATTATTAAATGTGAAGCGGGCGCCAAATGGTTGCTTGACCCGAACAAAGTGCACGATATGGTAAAAGCAGTCGTGGCGGCAATTGACAAGCCAGTTACCGTGAAAATGCGTATTGGCTGGGATGATGAGCATGTTTTTGCTGTAGAAAATGCCTTGGCTGCTGAAAGCGCTGGTGCCGCAGCAATTGCGATGCACGGGCGGACGCGTGTACAAATGTACGAAGGTGTCGCAAATTGGGATATCTTGCGCGATGTAAAAAAGGCTATCAAAATTCCGTTTATGGGAAACGGCGATGTGAAAACGCCAGAAGATGCCAAACGAATGCTTGAAGAAACGGGTGCTGACGGTGTCATGATTGGTCGTGCTGCACTTGGGAACCCGTGGATGATTTATCGTACGGTGAAATATTTGGAGACGGGCGAACTTATGCCAGAACCAGAACCGCGCGAAAAAATTGAAACGGCCTTGCTCCACTTAGACCGCTTAATCGCACTTAAAGGTGAAAATATTGCGGTTCGTGAGTTTCGTCAACATGCCGCTTACTATTTAAAAGGCGCGCGTGGGAGCACTCGAGCAAAAGTTGCGGTGAATCAAGCGACTGAAAAGGCAGAAATGGAAAAAATTCTACTTGATTTCGTTAATCAATATGAAGAGAAAAACCTGATTAAACCGTCTTAAATTCACTTTTAAAAGTTGGCACGCAAATTTGTGTCAACTTTTTCTATAATTAGGGTGGAAAAATAGTATATAAAAAGCGTATAATGAAATCATCTGTTTATAATGAAAAGAATAGGAGTGTCATGATATGACTCACGAAAACCACGAAGAATTAAATGATCAGTTAATCGTTCGCCGTGAAAAAGTTGATACTTTGCGGAATATCGGTGTGGATCCCTTTGGTGAAAAATTTGTCCGTTCCATTAGCCCGGAAGAAATGGAAGTAAAATACAAGGACAAATCAAAGGAAGACTTAGAAGAAGCAAATATCGAAGTTTCTGTCGCGGGACGAATCATGACAAAACGCGTAAAAGGGAAAGTTGGTTTCACGCACATTCAGGATCGTTTCCACCAAGTTCAAATATACATCCGCAAAGATAATATCGGTGAGGAAAAATACGATGTCTTTAAACTAGCGGATCTAGGCGATATCATTGGCATTAAAGGAACTGTTTTCCGCACAAACACTGGGGAACTTTCGGTTAAAGCAACGGATTTTATGATGCTGACAAAAGCGCTTCGCCCGCTTCCAGATAAATACCACGGCTTAAAAGATGTGGAGCAAAGATACCGTCAACGTTATTTAGATCTCATTACCAACGAAGAAAGCCAAAAGCGTTTTGTTATGCGTAGCAAAATCTTAAAATATACACGCGACTATTTAGATGATAACGGTTATTTAGAAGTCGAGACGCCGGTGTTGCACACTGTTGCCGGCGGAGCAGCCGCAAAACCATTTACAACGCACCACAACGCGCTTGACATGGACTTGTATTTGCGTATCGCACTAGAACTCCATTTAAAACGCCTTATCGTAGGAGGTATGGACAAAGTCTACGAAATCGGCCGAGTTTTCCGCAACGAAGGAATTTCAACTCGCCATAACCCAGAATTCACAATGCTTGAATCCTATGCTGCATATGAGGATTTTGAAGATGTGATGGACTTAGTCGAAGGGCTCGTATCCTACGTAGCGGAAAAAACTACAGGTGGAACAACGGTAACTTACGGCGAACACGAAGTAAAACTAGCACCAGGCTGGACGCGAATCCACATGGCAGACGCTGTCAAAGAATATGCAGGTGTTGATTTATGGAATGTCACAACTGAAGAAGCTCGCGAACTTGCGAAAAAACACAATGTCGAAATCACAGAACACATGACATATGGCCATATTCTAAACGAATTTTTCGAGACTTTCGTCGAAGAAAAGCTCATTCAACCAACATTCGTATACGGACACCCAGTTGAAATCTCTCCTCTGGCTAAAATGAGTAAAACTGACAGTCGTTTCACCGACCGTTTTGAACTCTTCATTGTTGGACGCGAACACGCAAATGCCTTTTCGGAGCTAAACGACCCAATTGACCAACGCTCCCGTTTTGAATCCCAACTAATCGAACGCGAACAAGGAAATGACGAAGCCCACGAAATGGACGACGACTTCCTAGTAGCGCTTGAACAAGGCTTGCCCCCAACCGGCGGCTTAGGGATAGGCATGGACCGTTTGATTATGCTGCTTACAAATGCGCCATCAATTAGAGATGTATTGCTGTTCCCTACGATGAAACATAGAGACTAATAAAAAGCGTGTAGCATTTATAAATTGCTACACGCTTTTTTAAAAGTTAAACGGAGGATAATTTTCTGTAAAAAAACAATTTTTCCTAAGAGAAAAAACTTTTGTAAATATGCTTGCAAAGCCTTTTGAAACATGGTATATTTATAAACGTTCCAGCCAAATGTGTGGAGGTTGAAAAAGTTTTTTAGAAATAAAAAAAGTATTGACTTTACATACTGACTGGTGTAAGATATAAGAGTTGCTGAAAGAAGCAATGTGACCTTTGAAAACTGAACAAAACGAAGATGAAAAAGCGATGAAACAGATGTTTCACCAATCAATTCATAGGACAGGAAACAAAAAGATGTTTCCAAAAAAAGTAAGAAACAAGCTAGCAAAGTCAATTTGTGACGCTAAGGAAACTTATTCACGGTGTTGAATAAGTATTCAAATTCGATTTATTTTAAAGAGAGTTTGATCCTGGCTCAGGACGAACGCTG